>JAYVAQ010000179.1:0-5037 GCA_043750875.1 Rhodanobacteraceae bacterium | reverse complement strand
ACCACGCACCCAGATTTGATTGCCTTTGATGCAACCGGCAACTACAAGGGCGGCAATTTTTTAGCACTTTATTCCGCTGATGCCGGGCGCAGTACCAGCACACTTCCTGCCGGTTTAGTCATTGATTATGATGTAGACGAGCGCCAAGCTGTGCCTGCCACTTCAGCAATTTGCGACCCTGATGGCGATGGCTTTATGGTGCCCTCGTTGGCTGGTCATGGTACCCACGTGGCTGGTTTGGTCGCAGCAAACAGCAGCAATAGCGACAGTACCCAGGGCGCGTGTAAAAATTGCGGCATCGCACCATGGCGAGTCGGCAATGAATTCTGTGACCCGGTCAGTGGGCTAGTACTTACGCGTCTTTCATCTTTCGGCATCATCGCCTCACTAACCTATACCACCGATATTGGTGTTCAAGTAACCAATCAAAGCTTTGGTTCCCTGCCGCAAGGCATCCTAAACCTCTGTGCAACGGCACCGAATGATGCGCGCTGCCTTGCGATTACTTATGCAGATCAGCGTGGCGTGTTGATGGTCGCAGCATCGGGCAATGACCGTGGACCGCTGAATTTCCCGGCGCAAGATGCGCGTGTGGTTGCTGTTGGTGGGCTAGAGCCCGATTTAAGTTTTTGGGATGACCGCCTAGATTTACCCGTCAACTTACTTTTTAATGATTGCCCCGATCCCTTCGCTGTTTTGTTGCCATCCTATGGTCGCGAATGTGGTTCAAACTTCACCCCGACCACCGTAGGTGCGCGCCGCCAAGAAGTTACCATGCCCGCGCGTGATGTTTATTCCACGGTGTATCCGGGTGCTACTTGGAATCAATTTTTGGAATGTGGTGATGCCACCGATGCCAATGCCAGCGATGGCCGTGGCCTGTGCACGGGTACCTCGATGTCGGCACCGCTTTATTCTGGGTTAGCAGGCTTATTGCGATCCATCAATCCACTGTTACTTCCAGGCAATCCGGAAAATGCGGCAGATGCGATGGGCGTTCGTGATGTCGTAGTTAGTGCGTCCACCGTGCCGGGCGGCGCAGGCTGGAGCCCACAGTTTGGTTATGGCATCCCGGATGCTGAAATTGCCGCGAAAATTATGCTGGGCACGGTGGGCGGCAATACGATTAAGAACCGTCTGACGCCGCTGTTTTCACTTTATAGTTTTGGTGCCACCGATTGGGCTTATGTAACGGTGCCACAGGCGGCGGTATCGTTGATCAACTATCAGGTTGCAACTTACACGCCACGCGGCACGCTAACTATTGGTTATAACGCGTTCCCAGAATCCGCCACGGCGGTGCCTGCAATCGCAATTCCGCTGGCGAGCACTTTCGTACTAACCACCGAATTCAAAGCACAGGCTAGCCACCCAAATACTGTGCCCTTGTACTGGTTAGATCGCATTCGCAGCTTTCCGGTTGGTTGCACCACCGGTTCGGGCTGCAATCTTAGGAACCGAGATTTTTTGCTGGTGACTAGCGTCGCTGAACTTGAAGTTGCCAAGGCCGATGGCTATGACTTTCGCGGCTTGCAAGGCTATGTTTATGACCGCTGCGCACCCGCACCTGCTTGTGTTCCGCTTGGCGCAGAAAAGTTGTACCGCAAGTGCAAAGCAAGTGAGGACGACTGCGCTATTTTTCTAGAAAGCGAACGCAGCGCGCGGGAATCGGAAGGTTATCTAAGCCCTTATCCAACGAACAGCAATATGCACATTGGCTATGCTTACCCAAATATTGATAGCGACGCCGATAGCTTGATCGACGGTTTTGAATACATTATCGGTACCAATCCGATGCGCGCGGATTCAGACGGTGATGGCTTGAGCGATGCGGCCGAATTTCCGCTTGCTGGCGTTTCCTTATCGGATCCATGTCTGGGGCCTAATGTTCAATGCGGTGTCGATGCAGTGTTTGCAAACGGCTTTGAATAAAAGTATGCGCCAAATCGTACTAGACACAGAAACTACCGGACTTGAGCCTGATTTAGGCCACCGCATTATCGAAATTGGCTGTGTGGAATTGGCAGGGCGGGGTGTGGGCGAGGGGCAATTTCATCGCTATCTCAACCCCGAGCGTGATAGTGACCCGCGCGCTTTTGAGGTGCACCAGCTCAGTCGCGAATTTTTATCGGATAAGCCGCTTTTTTCGCAGGTCGCCGAAGCGTTTCTGGAATTTGTAAGCGGTGCCGAATTGCTGATTCACAACGCCGCATTTGACGTGGGTTTTATCGACGCGGAGCTGAAAAGGCTGGGCCTTGGGCCATTGGCGCGGCATTGCAGTATCACCGACACCTTGGCGATGGCGCGAAATCTTTATCCTGGCCAACGCAACGGTTTGGATGCGCTGTGTCGGCGCTTAGATGTTGATAACTCGGCGCGCACGGCGCACGGCGCACTGCTGGATGCGGGCTTATTGGCGGAAGTGTATTTGGCAATGACACGCGGCCAGAATTCGATGGAATTCAGCTCAGAAAGCGGTGGTGACCGCGGTGTAGGCAATGAAATTCTGCCAATCAGCATCCAACTCATTCGTCGTTATGCCAGTGCGGATGAACTGGGCGAGCACAGTTTGCGCTTAGCGGCCCTGCAAAAATCAAGTAAAGGCAATTGCCTTTGGTTGGCGCTTGAGCAAGCGGCCGCAGAGGCGCTTCTGCCGACTCAAACAGCTACTGTTTAGCGTTCTACATCGACGTCGCTGACGTCTTCGTCCTCGTCGCTATCCGGATCTGGCATGGGATCAGCGGATTCGGTCTCAGAGGCGCTGCCGCGCGAAAGCAGGCGGGGTTTAAGCGCGCTAAGCATCACTTCAGCCTCGGAAGATTGCACGCCCAGGTGATACACCGCGTAACCCGGCATCACCTGTTGATTGAGCGCCAAGCCGATCACTTTGCCCGGCAAACTTGCCAAAATAATGGATTCTGCGCCCGACAGTGGATCGCGCACCGTGCCCAATGGCTGCCCTGCCTGTACGTTGTCGCCTAAGTTGACCTTTGAGATTAATAACCCACTTTGATTGGTGCGCAGCCACGTTGCGCGATACAGCACCGGCTGAGGCTGCGCCCACACACGCAAACCTGGGCTCATATTGAGTTTGCTCATCAGCGTTTCCACGGCGCGCACACCGAACTCAATTTCCTTTTGCTCCAAGCGTATCGGCGCACCCAGCTCAAATGTCACGGCAGGAATGCCCGCTTCAACCGCCGCTGTACGTAACATGCCTTGGGTGCCGACCGAATGCAGCACCGTGGTCGCGCCAAAATTACGGGTGAATTCCAATACTTCACGAATGCGCAGATTGCCGCGCACTTGCGGCAGGTTCGAACGTTCAAAACTTCCGGTATGGAAATCGACTAAATAATCGCAGCCTAAAACCACCGATTGAAAGAATCCATGCGCCAAGCGGCTGGCGGCGCTGCCTTTGGAATTTCCGGGAAAATAGCGGTTTAGATCGCGCCTATCCGGCAAATAGCGCGAATTTCGCTGAAAGCCACCAACATTTACCACTGGCACGCCAATGACCGCGCCCGCCAGCGTTTTGGCATCTAATTTGCGCAAGATTCGATTGACTACTTCGATGCCGTTGAGCTCATCGCCGTGTACGCCGCCGGTTAAACACAGCGCTGGCCCAGGCGATTTGCCATTGATGACGGTCACGGGCGAACCGATGTCGCCAAAGCCCATCGCAGAGCTGCGCCAAGTCAGTTGTGCTCGGGTTCCGGGCATTACGCGCACACCTAAAATTTTAATCGGGCCGACTGCGGTAGGCTCGGGCAGGCTAGGCGGAACGAGCTTGGGTGCCGATGTTGGCCGTGCGTTGGGCGGGCTATTGATGGTTGGCAGCGTCTTTAGCGCCAAAATCGCTGCAGGTAAATTGGCCGCCTGAACCCGAATTTGTTCTTCGCTAGGAAAATCTTGCGCATTGCCAACCGATGCAAACGTGGCTTGCCCAAAAAAAACGACCGCTGTTAAAAGCGGCCGCAGAGTTCGTGCTTTGAACCTACTTTTTGGCATTCGGCGCCAGCATTGCGACGCGCCTTCGTGGATCATTCATGCCAACCACGTCACCTAAAATATGCGCCGCTTGATCCAAATACGGGTCATTCGGATTTTTCTCTTCTTCATCTTCAATTTTTTTGCGCTCAGCAAGCCTGCGCTCTGCACCATCTAAACCATCGTCTAGCTCACCAGTTTTTGCTGCAGCATTGCCATCGCCGAGCGCGACGCGCGCCTTCAGCCGTGCCTGACGCTTCACTTCTAGGGCGTCACGCTCGGTTTTACGTTCGCTGAGTAACAGCGACACCGAAGATTCCGCGCGTGCTTTCACGCGCTCTGCGATGTCTTCCAGTAAAAAGCCGTACTCGACATCGGTGCTCGCGCGCTTTTTAAAGCGCGCCGTTAACGCCGCCACATCAGCAGATTTCGTATCGTTGCTACGCACGAATCGTGCGGGCGGGATTTCCGTGTACGGCAGGGCATTGTCATAGCTTGATTCGCCAAATTCCTTCGGATCAATCGTGCTAGGGAAGGCGATATCAGGCACGACACCTTTGTGTTGGGTCGAGCCGCCATTGACGCGGAAAAATTGCTGAATCGTCATTTTCAATTCGCCGAGCGAACCATTTTTGGCATTGCTGACCCGGTCCAGCTCAATGATTTGCTGCACGGTGCCTTTACCGAAGGTGGTTTCGCCCAGCACCAAACCTCGGCCGTAATCTTGGATCGCGGCGGCGAAAATCTCTGACGCTGACGCTGACGCGCGATTGACCATTACCGCCATCGGGCCGCTCCACAAGACGCCCGAGTTGATGTCATCGTAAACGTCAACACTCGCTTGCGAATTGCGCACCTGTACGACCGGGCCTTTATCAATAAATAGCCCCGTGAGTTCGGTCGCTTCGGATAACGCGCCGCCGCCGTTGTCGCGCAAATCGATTAACAGGGCTTCAACGTTTTCCTTTTTAAGCTCGTTGATCAACACGCTTACGTCACGGGTAGAGCTGCGGAAGTCAGGATCACCGCTCGCGCGTGCAGCAAAAT
>JAYVAQ010000178.1:0-2103 GCA_043750875.1 Rhodanobacteraceae bacterium | reverse complement strand
CGTGACCAGGTGCATGTATTTCAGGTAATCGGTGTCTGCGGATGCGAGTGACGCGATACTGAGTATGGCTATGGCGATGATGCGTTTCATGGTGGCCTTTAAGTGGATTTACTATCGTGTTATAGCGTGTTTTGGCGCGTTGTCAATTGTTTAATTCATCGTTACAACCGATATGTTGTAGCCAATATTATTTAGGAAATTCAATATGGGGCAGAAATATTCGAGTATATCCATCAGTGGCTACAATGCATCGCCTCCAAGCGACGACGCTAGTCAGACCGATCAAAATAAAGTCAAATGGTCGACCAGCAAGACCAAGTTGGGCGACCCGCTCAACAACGCCATAGTCGCCATTGACGCGGCGCTAGTCACCGCATTCGCCCAAGAAGCGCTGCTCAAGACCACGAACTACACCACCACGGCGGGCGATAACGGGAAGCTGTTGGAAGTCACCGGCACAAACACTATCAGCCTGTATGACGCCAGCACGGGCGGGGCTTCGTATCAAATTAATGTGCTCAATACCGGCGTAGGCACCGTGACAGTGGGCAGAGCCACTGCCGGAAACACCATCAACGGTGTAGCCGGGAACTGGACGCTCAACCCCGGCAATGGCGCGAGCTTCAGAGTTAACAGCACGTCCAATGGTTACGACGTGATCGCAACCGCATTGTCTACCGGCGCGGGGCTTGCCGACGTGTTGCACACCACCGGCAACGAATCGAAGTCCGGGATACTGACGCTGACCACCGGCAGCCCCATCGCGATGTCCAGCACCGTCCCCGCTATACAGGGCAGGAATACGTCGTTGACGTTGCCTGCTGGGGCGTGGCGCATGCTATGGCCCGCCAGTGACGACACGTTTTATCTGCAAAAAAACACCGCTGGTGCGGGTGATTTTTCAACCGTCACGAATTTATTTTATGTCGGGGCGACGCAGGCGGTTATTAATGTTCCGCTTACGGTACCGAACGGCGTGTCGCCGGGCGATGCGGTTAATAAAAGCCAACTCGACGCTAAGGTGTACGGGGGGCGGATCACCAATGCTGGCACGGCAGCGGTAGCGTATGGGCCGAGCGGGTGGACGGTTGCTCGTGACGGAGCAGGGCTTACTACAGTCACTCATAATTTAGGAACCACAAATTATGCTGTTGTGTTGACTCCTGGGCCTAATGTCGTAAATGTGGCTGCTTCCGTATCCGCAGCGTTAGGGGCTAATTCATTTCAGGCGCGCACATGGATTTCATCCGGGTCAACGGCGGCAGATTATGATTACAGCTTCACCCTTGTCCGCAACTAACATGGCCAAAAGACACCAAGCGCTACACGCCACGCTCGAAGTCAAAATGATCACGCCGATTAACAACAATTCTCAGGAACTGGTGCAAGCCAGCGAGATCATCCCGCGCCATCAACTGAAGCTGCGCGGCAAGACCGGCGACGGGATAGATGTTTCATTGGACATAGAATTGATCGGCGATCCGTACGTGCTGGACAAATATCAATTCATGGTGGGCGACCATCTTGGGCTAGTGCTGCGCGCGATTGACTAGGACAAATATGCTTAACACAGGTGAAAGAGAGCGGCGCAGTGACGATAAACGTTTGGTCGATCTGCACGTCAATATCCCGACGCTGGCCGTCATCGTCCTGCAAACCTTCGGCGCGGCGTGGGCGATGTCGTCGTTGTTTTACGAGAACAGTTTGCAGACTAAGCAACTGTACGAAATGAACAATCGAATTTACCAAGTGGAAAAAGCAACGGCGATTTCTCAAGTGCTCGAATCGCGCTTAATCACGATGGAGAATGAATTGCGGTTTCTGCGCGTGCACATTGACCAAATAAACGCCAAGCGGTTTCGTTGAAATGGGCACCGCGTTGTCACAATACTTTGGAATACTGACCATGATCGACTGTAGCACCGACATCATTTATGCATCGCTTACTGGATTTGTCGGCGGTGTACTGCTTACTGCGGTGATTAATATGATCCGCAACGACATGAAAAAATAGGCATCCCATGACCATTTACGTAGGCTTCGTCAGTCCGAATCAAATGCTGTTCGACAAGTACGCCCGGCACGGGGAAGGCGAATTAGCGG
>JAYVAQ010000177.1:0-9263 GCA_043750875.1 Rhodanobacteraceae bacterium | reverse complement strand
CTGCCTTTCGACAGGCTCAAGGCGAACGGTTCTTTTTACTGTTTCGCGCTTGACAAAAACCATAGAATCTCAGGGCGAACGGGTCTGTTCACGGATTTAGCATTGACGATAACCATGAAACTCTCAATAAAAACTATCCTAAGGTTCATGGATTGTGTGCAGTTTTGCGCTCCAAAACGGATAACTCAGGGCGAACGGTTCTTTTACTGTTTCGACAGAAGCGAATTTACAATGGCGCCGAGGCCGCCCGCACCACGCGCTCGGCTCGATCACGATGGCGCGCCATATCGCTTGCCTGCTCAGGATCGCGCTCGAGCAAATACTTTTGCACCGATGGCGCGAAAAATAGCGCGATCACACCGCTGAAGCTTTTAGCGCCAAGCGCAGTGAGTGACAAAGCGGCGCTTTGGCCACTTTGTCCAGTGGTTTCGTGCATCAGGCCGCTGCTTTTGACGTAGCGAACTTGCTCAGGAAAAACCGCCTCAAGCTCAAGCGCAAATTTGCGCCTAAAGGCGTGCCGATCAATTTCGCCAAAATAAAACGCGACCGCAACGAACTTGGCCATCATGTGCGCCAGCGGCAAAAGGTAGAAATCTTGGATTGGAAATTCACCTGCGTTTACGCTGCGCAGATACGGCGTTAGATTCTTGCCAACGGCGCCGTCGTTGTAGCTAATGCTGCGGTGGGTGAAGCTTTGCGCGCCTAGGCCCATGCCCAAATACGGGGTGCCCTCAATCACGCGATTTCGCAAATACGCACTGGTGCCGACATCTAGCGTATCTGCTACCCGACGATGCACAAAGGTGTTCTTGCCTGGGTTGGCGTGATAGCCCGCCGCTTCCAACATCTCGCGCGCCAGTGTCGCGTGCGCTTTCACCATCGCCAAATCGACGCGCGGCGCCTGGTGCGAGATGCGCGTCAACTTGTAGCGCATGCGATACAAGGTGATGTATTCCGGGCCCAGGGCAATGGTATGCGCGATCGTTGCCGCCAGACTGACCAGGCTTTGATCGGCGAAACCGTACATCACGTCAATGTTCAAGCGCGCAAAGCCGGCGGCGCGAATATGATCCACGGCGCGCTGGTGGTGCTCCACGCCATTGCCATCACGGGCCAGTATTTTAAGCAGATCCGGCTGAATCACTTGAATACCCATGGACACCCGTTCGATGCCGCAGCCTCGCCAAGCACGCAATTTTTCCGGCTCAGCCGCTGCGATTCGTGGCGTGGTTTCAATACTGATGCCACCGCCAAGGCCATCACTGCCGCAATCAAAGTTCGCGCGCAGGGCGTCAAGCAAGCGGGCAATGTCATCTGCTGGCACAAACGCTGGCGTGCCGCCGCCAATATCGATGCCGCGAATGGGGTGCGCCGGCCCCTGCCCTAACAAGGCGCCGTACGCAGAAATTTCTTGCAATAAGGCATCACGATAAACATCGGTTTGTAGCAGCTGCTTGCCACTGACGACGGTGTACTCGCAAAAAGCACAGCGCACCTCACAGAAAGGAATATGCACATACAAACTCATTTCTTCGACATCGGAAAAGGCATCCGCGATCAAATCCGGGTAGCTGCTGCGCACCGGTTTTCGGTACGCGCCCCAAGTGCTTTCGTGCGCAATAGGATAGGCGGTGTTGCTAATGTGGTGGTTGCGCATTCCAGCGGCAAACACGTCTGCACATGGCCAGTAGTGCAAATCTTGCGCATTAGCTTCGACGGCAGCTTTCATGTGCGATGACCCATTGCTGCCGTCTCGCTGGAAGCGAGACTCCATGCCATGGCACCGCCGGACAAACAATAGACCTGCGCAAAGCCATGCTGCCGCAAAATTCGCAACGCTTGCCATGCGCGCCGGCCATTTTGACTGACGACCACAATTGCTGCGTCTTTAGCCAAGCTGAGATTGCCCAGCGCCAATTGCGCGCGCAGCTCAGCAAAGCGGATGCGATGATGAGTAGCGCCGGGAAATTCCAGCGCCGTTTCGGCCGAATCACGTACATCCAGCACCTGCCAGAGGCCCGATGGCAGCTGATTCGCCAGCGTTTCAACGCTCAGCACAGCACCTAGGCCAGTGCGCGTGGCGTCAGCAAGATAGGCGGCGTGGTTGATGACATCGCGGCTGGCGTTAAAAGCACCGGCGTAGCCCAAATCCAGCCCACGCAACTGTTCAACAGTCAATTTACCGACGATCGCCGCGGCAAGTACGTCAATACGCTTGTCGACGTGGGCACAGCCGATGGCTTGCGCGCCCAACACTCGTCCGCTGGGTCGATGCCAAAGCAGCTCAAGCGTGAGCGGCACGTTGCCCGGAAAATACGCAAACCACCCATTGGTCCGCTTCGATTTGCGCGCCTTTGCTTAATTTGACCGAGCGAACGCGACCTAGATTGTCTTTTTCAACGCCGCTAATTTCCGCATCGCAGATCAACTGAAGCTTGGCGCGCAAACTTTGCTGCAAGCGGCGCGCTACTTCCCCGGAAAAGCGCGGTAGCAGGCGAGCGCTGCGCTCAATCAAGACAACTGAAGCGCCCATGCGCAACAGGCCGTCGACCGCTTCCAAACCAAAGCTGCCGCCACCGATCACGGCAAAACGCCTTTGCCCAGCGGCAAATGCTTCGCGTAGACGACGTGCATCCTCAGCGTGGCGCAAACTCGATACGTTCGCACCGCTTAACTCAGCTAACTCGATGCTTTGTGCGCCCAGCGCAAAAATGAGTCGGTCAGACGCCAAGGTTTCAAGCGCGCCTGAGCGCTCATGTACGCGCAAAGTTTTAGCGTGGCGATCCAGTGCCACAGCATGGCAGTTCAAGCGTGCTTTAATGTTGTAGACATCGCGGAAATAGCTTGCACCTTCATGATCGAGCTGACTCAAATCTGCCACTTCGCCGCTCAAATAGTGCGCCAAGCCAGCAAAGGCAAAACTAAGGTGCGCGCCGCCCTGGATGATCGTGATTTCGGCAGATTCGTCGATTTCTCTGGCACGCGCTGCCGCCGTCGGGCCTGAAAGAGTGCCACCTAAAACCAATATTCGCCTGCCAGCCATACAGTTCACCCTCGGGGAAGTGCGCACCAGACTAATCTTTCTTAGTTTTGATTGCATCCCACAGTTACCCTTGCAAGCTGATGCTTGATGCAATAGCATCAGATGCATGAGAACCACACTTGATCTAGCCGACGATGTTTTACTCGCGGCAAAAGAATTGGCAAAACGACAAAAGCGCACCGCAGGCGAGGTTATTTCAGAGCTCGCACGGATTGGATTGCGTGGGTCCATTGCATTGGCGGATGAAAATAAAGTTTCTGAACCCGCTTCGTTTTATGGATTTGTCCCGATCACCGGCGGTGTTCCTGTCACGAACGAATTCGTGAATCGTCTGCGTGACGAGCTGGGCGAATAACATCCGTGCGCGCGCTGCTTGATGTCAACGTTTTAATTGCGCTTTTGGACGACCAACATTTGCATCATTCAGTCGCGAAACGCTGGTTTATCGATAATTTAGCGCGCGGCTGGGCAACCTGCCCACTCTCTCAGAACGGTTGCGCGCGAATTTTATCGCAGCCCGCCTACAGCAATGCAATTTCCACCGCACGTGCGCTCGAAAAAATAGCCACCGCGTGTTGTCAACCCGAACACGAATTTTGGTCAGACTCGATTAGTCTTGTCGATCCTAAGATTGCACGTGTTGATCGAATTCACGGCCCGCGCCAATTGACCGACATTTATCTATTGGCATTAGCGGTAAATCGGGGCGGCCGATTGGTCACACTGGACGAACGCATTCCACTAAGTGCCGTACACGGCGCGCGGGCAGAGCATTTGGTGGTTATTTAAGAAGCGCCAGTGCAGCCCTACCCCGCCTGCGCCATTAACATCTTAAAGCGTTTCTGTAATTCTTCACGCCCGCCTGCGGCTTCCAGTTTTGCCAATGCGCTAGGCACCAAAAACTCGCGTTCGGTGCACTCAATAATCGCGGCTAGTTCTTGCATTTCACGCTCTACCGTTTGCGTGGAGGGCATAAAGCCTGCAAGCACTTGCGTTACGCTTTCAGTGTCAAGCGCAGTTTTATTGGCAAGCAGAGTGTTACGCCATGCGCGTCCAACCAAGGCTTCAATGTCCGCACCGGATAGATGCCCGACGTGCGCTTCCGCCACATCCGGCACATCTGCAACCGCCAGCACTGCGCCAAATTTTTTCGCCAAAATCGAAAAATATTGCTTAATTTCTGCCTGGGTCTGCGGGTAAAACAGCGGCACGTGAATTTCTGCACGACCTTGGCGCTTGATATCGACAGGTAATAAATCTGGCCGCGCGGTCAAGAGCATCCAAACAATTTTGCCGCGGTATTCGGTATTCCCCATCGCGTTGGCAATCATGCCGAATACGCGCGAACCTACGCCAGAATCGCCGCCGGATTCGCGATCCCCAAGCATGGTATCGGCCTCGTCAATGATCACCATCACCGGCCCCATGCCGCGCAGCACGCTCAATACCCGCTCTAAATTACCCTCGGTTTCGCCGACATATTTGCTGCGGAAGTTTTTTAACTGCACGCAAGGAATGCCAATGGACCCGGCCAAGCAGGTTGCTAAAAAAGTCTTACCGGTACCGACCGGGCCATTAAACAAATAGCCCATCGGCGCGACGTCTAAGCGCCCCAGCCGCAATAACCCCGCATCTTCCTTGAGCCGCTTTTTCGCCGCTTCGTGGCCCACCACCATATCGAGGCCAAATTTCGGCTCGATAAACTCCAGCAAACCGTGCGCTTGGCGCTCGATCAACGTCTTTTTGCGCGCTTTGAACTGCTTATCATCCAAACGCTGGCCGGTTTCGCGGCTGGAGCGCACCAAAACATCCAAATCTGTCAGCGATGTACCGGCAGTCAAGCGCGCCAAGGTGGGCGCATCAAAATCGCTGTAGGCACTGAAATCGCCGCCTTGCATTAAGCTCGTCAGCCACGCTGCCCGCGCAGTTTCGTCCGGCAAAGGTAGCTCAAGTGCTGCCACGTGCGCGGAACCTGTCAGGCGTTCATGCACATCGCTCAAGCGCGAATCCGTCAAGATAAACGCGATATTTGCGCGCTTAATATAAGGATTGGAAGCCCAGTTCAGCAGTGTCACCAAATGCTGCGCACTGTTGCCCTGCAAGCGATCGCCTGCGGGTACCAAAAACGATGCAAAATCGATCACGATGGCACTGCTGTACTGATCTTTAGTTTCGCTGGTCAGTTGCTCGTTAACGAAGCGATCCAGCAAAGAAAGCACCGTGGTTGGATCCTTCGGCAAAAGTTTTGGGTCCGCCAGTTTGCGTGAAAGCAACGAAACCATCTCGAGCTGACGCTTTGCATCGCTACCGCCGAGTGGGCGTAACCCGCGCGCCAAATCAAACCCTAAAACTAAATCCCAGCGCCCGAACATCTCAGCCGCAAGAAATTCATTCAAGCTGCCGAATTTGGCGTCGGCCATGGCATATAAATCCGACACATTGCCGTGCAACACGAACATCGCCGTGGTACCCGAAAAATACAATTCGGCGAATTTTTTCGCCCAGGCCGACCAATGTAGCGGTAAATTTTTTTGTGGGGTTTTAGGCGTCGTCAAAACACAACTCACGTTACGGGCAGGCCCGCAGCGTGACACAAGGCTAAGTGTTTTTGAAGCTTAGGCGACGACGACCTAAGCTTTATAGCGCTTGGTTTCCCCAAATTTAGTCGCCAACCAAGCATAAACAACAGCACGGTATTTGTTTTTATTCGACTTGCCCAAAGCCTCGCCACATTCCGCGAGCGCCTGATCCAATATCGGTCCGTCGCTCAGACCAAGTTTGCCGATCAAATAGTTATTTTTTACTCGATCAGTTTCCGTCTTGTCAGAAAACGACACCCTAGAGGCATCCTCTCGATAAATGGACGGCCCGAGTGCCTTGGTTACCGCTTTTAAAACATCAGCGTCAATCGTCAAACCCAGGCGTTTTACTTCGGCTTCGTATTTTGCAATCGCTTCGTCAAACTTGCTCATGAGCGTTCCCAGATTGAGGTGGTAAATGATTCACTGATTTCGCCTACTTCGGCGCGTGCAGCCTAGCAAAGATTTTTGCAAATACGTTAAGAATTTACCGGCTGATTCCCAAACTAGTTCTTTTCCAATCGCGCCCAGCTTGCTAGAAGGCGCATCAAGTCTTCGGCAACGTTACACCGCGCTGACCTTGATATTTACCACCGCGATCTTTGTAGCTGGTTTCGCATTCTTCGTCGGATTCTAAAAACAAAAATTGCGCCACGCCTTCGTTGGCATAAATTTTTGCTGGCAACGGTGTGGTGTTAGAAAACTCAAGCGTGACATGACCTTCCCACTCCGGCTCAAGCGGCGTGACATTGACGATAATTCCGCAGCGCGCGTAGGTGCTTTTCCCTAAACAAATCGTCAACACCCGGCGCGGAATTCGGAAATACTCCACCGTGCGCGCCAGTGCGAAAGAATTGGGCGGAATAATGCAGACGTCCGACTTAATATCGACGAACGAAGCCGGGTCGAAATTTTTCGGGTCCACAATTACGCTATTGATATTGGTAAACACCTTAAATTCATCCGCACAGCGCACGTCATAGCCGTAGCTCGATGTGCCATAGGAAATAATGCGTTTACCTTCATGTTCGCGGACTTGGCCGGGAATAAACGGCTCGATCATGGCTTGGGTCTGCGCCATTTGGCGTATCCAACGGTCTGGCTTAATGCTCATGGCTTTCCAAATAAAATTTTCTAGCCCGCAAGCTTAGCAGCGCGGCTGCAGTTTTGCCCCAAGCGCACGGCCAACTATGGCTTTAATCCGCGACACCCCGAAAGCGACGTGCCATAAGGAATAAACAGCAATAATTCGCCGGTGCTGGCGCGCTGCCATTTAATTCGCGGCAAATAGCAAAATGCCTAATGCGCAATTCCTCATAACTTTTAGTCACTTTAATAGTCAAATGAGGTGCCAGTCTAGCGTGACGAGCCACGTCGAGGCTACTGGGAAAGGTAGTGCGCGCCGCAGAAACCCGAGCTTGAAACTCGGATTTATGCAGCATCGAAATGCCACTTAGTTTTTGCTTTGATCCACTAATTTATTCTTTTTGATCCACGGCATCATTTCGCGCAGTTTCGCACCGACTTGTTCGATTGGATGCTCGGCGGTCAAGCGGCGACGGCTCAGAATGGTCGGTGC
This sequence comes from Rhodanobacteraceae bacterium, assembly GCA_043750875.1. Classification (GTDB taxonomy): domain Bacteria; phylum Pseudomonadota; class Gammaproteobacteria; order Xanthomonadales; family SZUA-5; genus JANNYA01. Next base: position 2,062 of record JAYVAQ010000177.1, on the reverse strand, counting down.
ACCGGCTTTGTTTTCGAGGATAAAGCTCTTGGCATATTCGCCCGTTTGAATGTCATGCAAGGCCTTTTTCATCGCCTTTTTAGTGGCTGACGTTACGATCTTTGGGCCAGTCACGTATTCACCGTATTCGGCGTTATTTGAGATCGAGTAATTCATATTGCCAATGCCGCCTTCATAGATCAGATCGACAATTAATTTCAGCTCGTGCAGGCATTCAAAATACGCCATTTCCGGCGCATATCCGGCTTCGGTCAAGGTTTCGAATCCGGCCTTGATCAGCTCGACTGCGCCGCCACACAGAACCGCTTGTTCGCCAAATAAATCGGTTTCGGTTTCTTCGCGGAAGTTGGTTTCGATAATTCCCGCGCGGCCGCCACCGATGGCTGCGGCGTAACTCATCGCCGTTGCGCGTGCTTTCCCGGTGGCGTCTTGGTGCACCGCAATCAACATCGGCACACCGCCGCCTTGCGCGTAGGTGCCACGCACGGTATGGCCAGGCGCTTTTGGCGCAACCATCACAACGTCCAAATCCGCGCGCGGCTGCACTTGCCCGTAATGCACGTTAAAGCCGTGCGCAAAAGCCAACGTCGCACCCTGTTTTAGATTCGGTTCGATATGGCTGCGATAGACGTCCGCTATGTGCTCATCGGGCATCAGTAGCATCACGAAATCTGAGCTTTTCACGGCATCCGCAATTTCCATTGCCTTTAATCCGGCATTTTCAATTTTGCCCCACGACGGCCCACCCTTGCGCGCACCAACCACGACGTTCATGCCGCTATCGTGCAGATTGAGCGCATGCGCATGACCTTGGGAACCGTAGCCGATAATTGCAACTTGCTTGGCTTTGATCAGGCTGAGGTCAGCGTCTTGGTCGTAAAAAACTTTCATGGTAGGTTCCTTATTAGTTGGTGATATGAGGTGATATATTTTTAATTTGGTTTAGAACTGGGGTAATTTAGCAACGCCATTAACTTATCGGCGTTTCGTCATTGCGAACGAAGTGAAGCAATCTCAGCGCATCAAGATCGCCACGTCGCTGCGCTCCTCGCGATGACGAATTTTTCGCAGAATTTTAATTCTGTGCAAAGCAATTATTAGGGCGAGCGGCCTATCAAACCCGCAACATCCTCTCCCCACGCCCGATCCCCGAGGCGCCCGTGCGTACCGTTTCCAAAATTGCCGCTGGATCAATGGCTTGCAAAAAGCCGTCCAGCTTGGATTTATCGCCGGTAACTTCAATGGTGTAGGACTTTTCCGTTACATCAATAATGCTGCCGCGAAAGATCTCGGCCATGCGTTTCATTTCTTCGCGCTCTACGCCGCTGGCGCGCACTTTGACTAGCATCAATTCGCGCTCAATATGCGGTCCATCGGTTAAGTCAATGACTTTGACTACCTCAATCAAGCGGTTTAAGTGTTTGGTGATTTGCTCGATAACATCGGGGCTGCCGGTGGTCACAATGGTCATGCGCGACAGCGAGGGATCTTCCGTCGGTGCCACCGTTAGTGTTTCGATATTGTAAGCACGCGCGGAAAATAATCCGGCCACGCGCGATAGCGCGCCTGATTCGTTTTCTAACAAAATAGAAATAATACGACGCGGCGCTTTTTCTGAATTAAACCAGTCAGCCATTACAAGTCCTCCGAAGACATCAACATATCCGACAGACCTTTGCCCGCCTTCACCATCGGCCAAACGTTTTCGGTTTGATCGGTTAGAAAATCCATAAATACCAAGCGATCTTTCATCGCAAACGCCTCACGCAAGGCGCCTTCGACATCACCCGCTTTTTCGATTTGCATGCCCACGTGGCCATAGGATTCGGCTAACTTCACGAAGTCCGGTAGCGCATCCATATAAGACTCGGAGTAACGCGAGCTGTACTCAATCTGCTGCCACTGACGCACCATGCCCAAAAAGCGGTTGTTGAGATTGATGATTTTCGGCGTCAAACGATATTGCTTGCAGGTGGAAAGCTCCTGAATATTCATTTGAATCGAGCCCTCGCCGGTAACGCAAGCGACCGTGGCTTTGGGATTTGCCATTTGCACACCCATC
>JAYVAQ010000176.1:0-9123 GCA_043750875.1 Rhodanobacteraceae bacterium | reverse complement strand
TGTTGTCGACTACATTGATAAAAAATTCCTTAATTTTAGCCTCGGCGGCAGTCCAGGCTATGCCGTATTCGCGCGCGTTATTTCTGGCATGGATGTCGTAGATAAAATTCGTGCGGTTAAAACCGACAGCATCACTGCGGGTTTTGCGGACAAACCTTTAGAGCCGGTGATTATTCAAAAAGCGCTGGAGATCGATCCAAATTCAGAAGCGAAAGCGGCGCCGGTTGCACCTGCTGTAGCGCCAAAAAAGTAGCAAACGTTTTTCTTGGCTGTTTTAGCGGTGACTGATGAATTAGGAATCGACGAGCGCGAGTTGGTCGAGAACTTCGTGCGCGCTAGCGGGCCGGGCGGGCAAAACGTCAATAAGGTGTCCACTGCTGTCGAGCTGCGCTTTGATATCGCAGCTTCGACGACGCTGCCCGGCTGGTTGAAGGAGCGGCTGTTGGCAAGGCGCGACCGCCGAATTACGACTGAGGGTGTTTTGGTGCTGAGCGCGCAACGTTTTCGCACCCAAGACCGCAACCGTGAGGACGCGCGCGAGCGTCTGTTCGCGCTTATCCGTGCAACTGCGATAATAGAAAAGGCGCGTATCGCAACCAAACCCTCGCGTGCGGCGAAGCGGCGGCGAATTGATGCAAAAGTTATACGCGGCAGCGTCAAGAAAAATCGTGCTAAACCAGGAAGCGATGCATGAAGTTACCCCCGCTGCCCCCAAATGTGCCTGCGATCGCCGGCAGGTCATGGTTGCGTTATCTCAGCAAGCAAGCCTTAGAGCATTCTGGCTGGCAGGTAGAAGCGCTACCTGATGTGCCTAAGGCAGTCGTGATAGCCGCGCCGCATAGTTCCAATTGGGACGGGCTTATCGGTGTCGTTGCCGCGTTTGGTATTGGCTTACGTATCAATTGGATGGGTAAACACCAGCTATTTCGCTGGCCACTGGCGGCGGTGATGCGGGCATTCGGTGGTATACCAACGGTGCGTGATAGCGCGCATGGTGTCGTTGATCAATTTGCGGAAAAAATGCGCGAAGCGGACCGTATGTGGCTGGTGTTGGCGCCTGAAGGCACGCGCAAGAAAGTCGCGAAATGGCGAACTGGCTTTTGGCATATTGCATCGCGCGCTGGCGTGCCCATCATTCCTGGGTTCTTACATTATCCAGAGAAAAAAATTGGCTTTGGCCCACCGATGATGCCTAGTGCTGACATGGATGCAGACCTAGAGAAGCTCTACGAGTTTTACCGGCCATTTCGCGGCAAGAACGGCAAAATAGGGCTACCAAGTTCGGTGCCAGAACGCCTATAAAAATCTGACCGTTATAGCCTGAAAAGTTCAAATTTTGCGCTTTATTGTCGAGCGAAATTCGCGCAAACTTAATCGAATAAACCTTGTTTAGTTCAGGAGATTGGCAATGTTTGGATTCGGCAGACGAGCGGAGAATCAGAATCAAGGCGCGGGCAAAGTTGGTGGACTGTTAGGTTTGGCGATGTTCGTCGGCGCTGCCGCAGGGCTTGCTTATAACGAAAGCCGCACGGTAAATCAGGCGGCTGCAATCGCTGAGATTTCCGCTAGTGCAGTCGCCGTCGAAATTGATGCAATAAAACCTGAAAATGATGGCAAAGCGGTGTATTTCAAAGGCGCTTTAGAAACTGAAGCGGGCGTGCAGGACGATTATTTCACCTTTGGTGGCGACGATTTGCTGGTGTTTGAACGCAAAGTTGAGATGTATCAGTGGGTCAAACACCGTCGAGACAAAAAAGATGTCTGGGAAAAAAAGTGGTCCGACGATGCTGAAAGCGATGGCGGAGGCCACAGTAATCCAGCGTTTCCCATCGAATCTAAAACGTTCTCAGCCAGCGATGCGCATGTCGGCGCATTTCATTTAGCCGAGTCCCAAGTGGGTGAATTGGATTCCTCAGGTAACTTCACCTTACCTGCTGAGTTATCACCAGAATTGCAAAACTTGGGTTGGACAGCTACGGGTGGGAACCAGCTTTATTTGGGCACGAACCCAAATTCCCCCAGCGTCGGTGACGTTCGCGTTGAATTTAGTGTCTTGAAAGAAACGACCGTTAGTGCGATGGGCCGACAAACGGGCAGCGAATTGGTGCGCTATCTGGCGAAAAATGGCTATGACGTGTTTTTTATCGAGCCCGGTGAAGTGGCGAAAGAATTGTTGGTACAGCATGGAGAAAGTGCTAACTCGACGTTGGCATACGTATTGCGCGCTGCCGCCGGCGCTGGCATGGCGCTCGGCTTGGGAATCGCGTTTAGTGGTTTCGTCGGTTGGCTTACTTGGATTCCATTGCTAGGCCCAATGATCGGCCGCTTCGCCTTTTGGCTTGGCAGTTTGATCGGTGCGATCTTGGCGGCGATCCTATTTGTCGGCGCTTGGCTGTGGACACATCCTTTGGCCTTGGTTGCAACCGTCGCGGTGATTAGTTTGGCGTTTATTGCGTATGGCATGAAAAGCCGCAATCAGCCTGCGCTGCCAACTGGGATGCCGCCGCCAATGGGGCCTTCAATGCCGCCACCGCCACCAGGATTTGGCGGTCCGCCACCGCCGCCGCGTTAGTCCAATCGCCACATCACTATTGGTTTTTTTGGCCTGACAAATTAGCTGCGGGTTGCGCATAATCGCCGATTCGCGAACTAAAACTGACGATTATGAGTGATGATGTAAAGCTAGCCCCGCAGTTAACGGCGGCTTTTGCCGCTCTGCCCAATGACGTTAAGTTGGTATTGCAGCTTTTTGCAATTTTTGGCAAATGCACCAATGACTATCTAGTGTTTTGGGCGCGTTTGCTTGGCGATGCACAGTCGAGTAAAAAATTTCCGCGTTCAAGCAGTGTCGGGGATATATTAGAAAAGTATCCATCCTGGTTTCAATTTCAGCAGGGCGAGCTTGAACCCACTCGGCGTGATTTTGCCCTGCGGGATTTACTGAATTCTGCGGAAACCATGCGCTGGGAGGCAGCGCTACTGACGCAATTACCCACGAATGCTTATTCGCGTGAAAATGGCGAGCGAATTCAGCGCGCTTTGCACCGCTTGATGGTGTTGGCTGGGAGAAGCCCGATTGCTATTGAGCAGCAATCCCTCGCGGTGCGAAGCTATTACTTACCCAATATGCATGATTTTTGGGAAATCGCAAATGCGCTGCCGATGCTGATTGCGCGTGATCTTTTTGATCGCATGGATATCCATTTTCAAGTGGCGTGTTTGGCGCGGCGTTTGGATTTTAATGTGTTCATGCCACGGGAATCAGTGTTGGCATGGGCGCAGCACGCTGACAAAATTTATCAAATTGCTTCCGCCGCCGATGTTCCGTATTTGGCAAGACTATTGTTCGCGCAAACGCGCGCCGCGATGGTTTTAGGCTTGGCCGCACCCATTGGCATAAATGACCTCGCTTGGTTGGCGCACTACTGGACGGCTTATCAATTGCTCAATGTCGGGGACGTTGCGGCATCCGTAAACACTTTCGAGTTGGCGCTAAAAGGCTTTCGTGCTGATGTTGGTGTGCGCGGGCTGCCTGGCGGCTTGTTTACGATTTTGCATTACGTTGCGCTGTACGCGAAAAATGATGCCGCCGCATGGAAGCAACTCAACGCCATGCTGCGTTGCAAAACAGCGCACGATGACTTGTTGGCCGTTAACTTTTTGCAATACTACGGACGACACTTGCTTGATTCCAGCCTAGCGTTTGAGCCGACACTGGAAAATGACAACGCCGCGCTGCTGGATTTTATGGTGGTTGGCGTGCTGATGCGTTGGATGGAGGTATCCGCTTTGCCGAGTAAATTTAGCAGCAAAATTAGTGCGCTCGCGGAGCTATCGGAAAAGGCCGGGCTGGCGTGGATGGCGCGTCAGCTGCGTGCTGTACTTGCGCCTAGCGAGGCTTCGATTGGCACTTTCGTAACGCTCAAAAATCAAACTGAGCCGTGGCAGGAACTGCTGAAAGCACTTGAAGATACTGGCAAAAAAGCCGCGCCGGTGCGCGCAGAGCAGGCGTCACGATTGCAGATCTATCTTGCGCAGCCACGCCACGAGCCATGGTTTTCCGTCGAGCTAGCCGAGCAGCGCGTGGCGAAGGATGGCAAAACTACCGAGGCGAAGTTGATTAAGACCCGTGCCAGCCTTAAAACTGTTATTGCTCGACTTAGCGATGAGCAGGATTTGCGTATTGCCAATATTTGCTTTCGCGATTCAGATTTTCTAACCAAGTATTTCACCCGTAGCCCTGCCGAAAAACGTGGTTTTTGGCTTGATTTGGTTGGCCACGCGGAAGTTTATTTTTGGCCGCCTGCGGCGTTTGGAAAACTCAAAGTCCACGAAGAAAAGCGCGCGGCCCCAGAGTTGAAAGTCGATGTTTTAACTGGGCAACTGGTGCTGAAAGTTCACGCTGGTTCAGGCGCGCACGCGCACATCGAACTAAAGCCTAGAGTCGAGCTGCTGAGCGAATCCTTTGGCCTGAGTTTTTCCGCCGCGAGCGCATCTAATGCCGATTCCGGGCGCGCGCAAATCAGCTTGATCGATATTTCTCCAGCGCAGCGGCGCATCATGGCAATGTTGGCAAAAGGCATCGCTATTCCCAATGCCGCGTTGCCGCAAATGGCGGAATTGACTGGGCGCGCTGACTCACCCGTCAAGCTCAGTATGGACGCCGCAGCTGGCGCGCAGGCGCAAGAGGCTGACTCTACGCTGCATGTTTTGATTGAACCGAACGGCGCTGGTTTACAAGTGCTCTTGCAAATGCGCCCGTTCGGCGTTGATGTTGGCCCATATTTTGCGCCAGCCGAAGGGGCTCGCCGCGTGTTGGGCGTAATTGATGGCAGCATTCGTAATGCTGATCGTGACTTTGCCAGTGAATCCACAGCCGTCCAAGCGCTCATTCGCCAGGCACCGATTTTTGCGCAAGCGCTGGATGCGGGCGGCACGATTAACGACCCGGAACTGGCGCTTGATTTGTTGAGCGAGTTGCAAGCTCTGCTGCCAGCCCCCGTGCTCGCATGGCCCAAAGGCAAAGCAAGGCGTGTGTTGAGCGCGGGCAAATTTTCGCTCAAATCAAGCGCGAATCGCGACTGGCTGGGCATTGAAGGCCAGCTTGAGCATAGCGAGGGAACCGTCAAACTCTCGGAGTTGATCGGCCTGTTGGAAAGCTCACGCGGCCGCTATTTGACCTTGGATGGCGAGCGCTTTATCCAATTGAGTGACAGCCTGCGCAAGCACGTGCAAAGCCTGGCTAATTTCTCCGATGCGCGTGGCAAAGTCGAAGTGCCAATGCTTGCTGGTACGGTGTTAGCGCACCAACTAGGCTTGGAGCAGGCCGACGGTTTGAAATTGGCAAATAAAAAAATGGCCGAAGCCTTTGTGTTGGAGCCTGCGTTGCCAGTAACGCTGCAAGCAGAACTGCGCGATTATCAAATTGCTGGCTTTCGTTGGCTGATGCAAATGGCGCACTGGGGCGCTGGCGCTTGTTTGGCAGACGATATGGGTTTGGGAAAAACCATCCAGACTTTGGCGTTGTTGCTGGCGCGTGCGCCTGGCGGTGTCGCAATCGTGATGGCGCCGACTTCCGTGATTGGCAACTGGCAGCGCGAAGCCGCGCGCTTTGCGCCGACGCTCAATGTGCGGCGCTTTGACGAGCTTGATCGCAGCGCCGAATTGCCTAACTTGACGGCATTTGATCTGCTGCTGGTCAGCTACGGTTTGCTCAGCACGCACAGTGAAACACTGAGTAAGCAGCACTTTCACACCATTGTTTTAGACGAAGCGCAAGCAATCAAAAACGCGTCCACACAGCGCGCCCAGGCGGCGTGCGCACTACAGGGTGATTTCCGTGTCGCCACCACCGGTACGCCATTGGAAAACCATTTAGGCGAGCTTTGGAGCCTCATGCGTTTTCTTAATCCGGGCCTGTTAAGCAGCCAAGAAAAATTTCAGCGCCGGTTTAGCGGGCCGATTGAACGTGACCCCGCAAGCCCTGCAAAAGCGGTGCTTAGGCAATTAATTGCACCGTTTCTGCTGCGCCGAACCAAGGCACAGGTGTTGAGTGAGCTGCCACCAAAAACTGAAATCACCTTGACCATCGCGCCCAGCGCCGAGGAAGCGCAGTTGGTTGCCGGGCTACGCGCGGCCGCATTGGATAAGCTCAACAATATGGATAATGTGACTGCTGAAAAGCGCTTTCATATCCTTGCGGAAATTACTCGGCTACGCCGCGCCGCGTGCCACCCAGACTTAGTTGCGCCCGAACTTAAAATTGGCAGCGCGAAATTAGCGCAGCTGCTTGAATTGGTGGCCGAGCTCAAAGAAAACCGGCACCGGGCGCTGATTTTTAGTCAATTTGTCGACTACTTGAGCATAGTGCGCAAAGCCTTCGACGACGCGGGTTTTAGCTACCAGTATTTGGATGGCTCCACCCCCACCAAAACGCGTGAGGCCGCCGTTAGCGCCTTTCAAGCCGGTGTTGGCGACGTTTTTCTACTAAGCCTAAAAGCCGGTGGTGTAGGACTAAATCTAACCGCTGCGGACTATGTGATTCACCTCGATCCGTGGTGGAACCCGGCGGTAGAACAACAAGCGTCAGATCGTGCGCACCGCATTGGGCAAACCCGTCCAGTGACGATTTACCGCTTGGTTTTGCAAGGCTCAATTGAAGAACAAATCCTATCCCTGCACGGGCAAAAGCGCGAATTGATCGACAGTATGTTGAGCGATCGTGAAACCGCAAAACCCGTGAGTGCGGATGAATTGTTGGCGCTGATTTCGGGTAAGTAAATTCTTCGCAACTAACACAAATCGCTGTCGCACAAGTACTCACCCGTAAAGCAAGTGATCAAATTTTGCTAGACGCGCACGTGCAATACCAACCACGCGCGCATCAAAGAGTGCGACCTTGCGTTCAGCACCTTTTGCGTGCGGCCAATGCTTTATTCCGTGCATCAGTTCGGGCACTGAAAGCACTCGCGCTGATTGACTCTGCAGCCAATCAACGGTCGCCAATAATTCAATATCAAAAGGCGTTTCAAAGCCTTCCCAAACTGCGCATGCTTGATCTACCACAGCGTGCCAAGTGCGCATTTCGGCGCTGTTGAGATGTGCCTTGATGCGGTCCTTGCGCGCGTCATCTAAGTAGATTAAATCCGATGGGCTGGCATCCGCGATTGGCTTGTCGCAGTTAAGAAAGCTTCCTTCCATATTGCGCACAGCGTGCCGCAAATTATCTGCGTAGGGCCCATAAATATTTGGCTTAAATTCGAGCCTGAAGGGCGACGCTAGCTTCATGCCTTCACATACGCGCGTCATAAAATAGACGAGTTTCTGAACTTGTATTAGGGAACAAGCACCATCAAGGATTCCGTAACGTCGTATCGCTTCTAGGAGCAAAGTGCGGGCAGGTGTCAACGTATCCGTACCTGCTTTGTTTTTTAGCGCGGCCTGCGCACCTGCGGGCTCGTAAACTGTTACGTCAAGTCCGTTAATTTCAGCCAGCGCACACTCGATCATGGGCTTAACGATGTGCCAGTCCAGCCCGCCATTGCCGCATCCCAGTGGTGGCAAAGCGATGCTGCGAATGCCTAATTCATGTACAACACGTACCAGCGACTCCAAACCATCGCGTATGTAGCTCAGTGTAGAAGGCTTGCGCCAATTTGTTTTGGTCGGAAAATTAATAATCCATTTTGGCCCGTCAAGTTCAGATACTTCGGTGACAAACATTGCACCCACCCGCACGGTTCCATTTTTACAAGCTGTGCGGTAAGCAGCGTAATTTTCGGGAAACCGCTCTTTAAAATGCAAAGCGATGCCTTTGCCCATTACGCCTTCTGTATTCACAGTGTTGACCAGCGCTTGTACATTGGCTGCCAACATATTGCCTTTGGTGTACGTGATCATTAGAAGTAAAATCCTGGTCGCACGCGGACTGAAATTGTAGCTCCGGTTTTGTTAGCTTGATCGATCAAAACCTGCATAGCAGACTCGCTGCGACAGGCGAAACCAAGTAGCGCGTTGCAAAGCACCGAGCCATACACTAAGCATTCGGCTTGCTGCATGTGCCTTCGTTCTGGCTGAGCAGGATCATAACGAAAGTCGCTGCTATTTATCGCCGACCAGTCTAGATTTTCTACCCATGGATCCTGCGCACTGAAGCAACGCGCTGTTGCAACTGCGGCGTTACGGTCATAAACAACATATTTCCGCGCCTGCTCGCACAACTTTTCGATGCTGCTGACACAATAAACGATCTTGTCTTGCTCGATTTTTTCGCAATTGTGCCCAGTTGCTAAGTTGTAATGCATGGTGTGACGATTGCAAAAATAGAAGGGTACAAAATCGTGCAACGGGCCGGATGGTGGCCCGGGCACAACGATTCGAGCGCGTCGGTCAATGACTTCACGATTTCCCCACGGCACATATCCTGGGTTTTGTAATCCATTGGGTGGCTGTAATCCATTCGCCAAGACCCACGGAATGTTGTCCATATGCACGATTCGATAAATCAAGCGTGATTTCGGTGGGTCAGAACTCACGCACTAAACCCCTTATTCGTTTCCGTCACCCGCCCCATATCCACCAGCGTTTGCAGCAATTCACCCAATTTCGGTGCCTTGACGCCTTTAAAGCGGCTGACTAATTCGTTGCTACTGTGTACGCCATCGGTTTTCAGCGCATCTAATACCGCGCGCACTTGTTCGGGTAGCGTTTTCGGCCAGGCGATTTTTTCTTTGCTGATCGGCTTTGCTGCGGGCGCGTCGTCGTCGTTTTCGACGTCCATTTCAGCTTGCGTCGGCGCGGTTGCGGCCAGCGCTGGATTTTGGAATTCCGGGCGCAAATAGCGAATCAAGCCGCGAGCCTCTTCGGCTGCGCGTTCTTTGTTGAGCGCGACTAGGCGTTCGAGTAGGGTTTCGTCTAGTTGGCGGATGGCGTCCGTTCGGGTCATGCGTTCACTTGCATTTGATTGCCCCTCACCCCCGCCCTCTCCCCGTGCTAACTCTATGATTAAATTGGTAATTATCGGCGGGGAGAGGGAGCAACGCGAGGCAATTAGCAGCTTCTGAGCAGCACATCCGCTCGAATTGCCGGAGGCATCGACTAAACTTGCACGCGCTGGCATCCAAG
>JAYVAQ010000175.1:0-7095 GCA_043750875.1 Rhodanobacteraceae bacterium | reverse complement strand
GATCTCAAAGTGTGCGCTAAGCGCTGCAATCCTGGCGAATCTAGCTGATCAAACTCGGTCAGCAATTCCGGAATTAGTGCGATGCTTAGCCGCAGCGTTGACAGATCACGTGGGCGCGCACTCTTTAAAGCCACGCGCGCCAAAATCCGTTCGACATCACCCACTTGTTTGAGTAGCGCCCGCAAACGTTCAAACTGACGCGTGTGCAGCAAAATTTCCACGGCGTGCGAACGTTCGCGCAGCAAATGCTGCGCACGCAGCGGTTGCCCCAACCAGCGTTTCAACAAGCGTGCGCCCATCGGCACCACGCAGGTATCTAGCAAACCGGCAAGCGTGTGCTCATCGCGTCCATTCGGATGCTCAAACAGCTCTAAACTGCGCCGGGTAGCGGCATCTAGTGCCAGCACATCCGAGCTGTTTTCAACCCGTATGCTGTTCAAATGCGGCAACGCGGCGCGCTGGGTATCTTGTACATAACCTAACAAAGCACCGGCGGCGGCAGTTGCCAGCGGTAATTGCGTCAAACCAAAGCCGCTGAGGTCAGACACTTTAAAAAATTGCGAGAGCTCGCGATTCGCCGCTTCCGTATCAAAGTGCCAAGGCGCGCGTTGGCGCACGCCATGCAGGTGCGCCAGTTGAAAACTCCCCGCCTCACTGACCAAAATCTCGGCCGGATTGAGCCGTGCCAATTCACTGGCAAGCTGCTCGACATCGATTTCGCTGACGCAAAAGCGCCCAGCTGACAAATCGGCCCAAGCAAGTCCAATCTTTGCCGCACCTTTACCTGCGCGCGTCTTCGCGCCCGCACTCTCCGCGATCGCCAATAAGACCGTGTCGCGTCGGCCATCCAGCAGCGCTTCGTCAGTCACCGTTCCTGGGGTGATTAAGCGCGTCACCTTGCGCTCAACTAATCCTTTGCTCACGGAAGAGCCAGACTGGGCCGGGTCACTGACTTGCTCGCAAATGGCGACCGACTCGCCAATACGTACCAGCTTTGCCAAATAGCCTTCCAAAGCGTGATAGGGCACGCCGGCCATTGGAATCGGCTGCCCGGCACTTTGCCCACGTTGGGTAAGCGTGATGTCTAGAAGCTTCGCCGCGCGCCGCGCGTCGTCATAAAACAACTCATAAAAATCGCCCATGCGAAAAAACATCAGCATCGTCGGATGCTCAGATTTAGCGGTCAAATATTGCCGCATTAAGGGCGTATGGGCGGTTAGTTCAGTGCTCATGTGCGTTTTACCGAAAAGAAATGGGTATCGCACATCGATTAACTTGCTTAGCCCGACCAGACATATCCTAACAAGTTGAGGCGCCCAATGAATACAGCTCTTGGTTTTGTTGTCTATGCGAATGCGCAAATATTTATTTTTTTAAGATAGTTGCTGGGCTGTAATATCCCGGCACGTCGCGGCACAACGCTAAAACCCGATACCCCATCCACTTTAATCGCACATTAGGCCACAGGTGAACCCAACCCGATGAAACCCATCATTGTCATAGGCTTTTTAGGCACACAGCTGGACGCGGGTACAGGCAGCGGCCGCTGGGAAAAATGGCGCCCGACGGTTGCGCTGGGCATGTTTGAAGACTTACTCATCCATCGAATTGAGCTTCTTGTTGACGCCTTCAAATGGGGCCGATTAGCCGAACTTGTCAAAAATGACATCAATGCGCAAAGCCCGAACACCGAAGTCGTGGCGCATGATTTACGCCTTGAAGACCCGTGGGATTTTGGCGGCGTGTACGCGCGTATGTTTGAGTTCGTGCGCAACTATCAGTTCGAGCCGGAAAAATACGACTACTTGGTGCACATCACCACCGGCTCGCACGTCGCACAAATTTGTTGGTTCGCACTAACAGAAGCGCACTTTATTCCTGGGCGTATATTGCAAACATCGCCGCCCATGAAGCAAAAAACCGGCTTGGCGGGCGGCTATACGATTATCGATCTAGATCTTTCCAAGTACGCGCAAATTGCCACGCGCTTTGCCAAAGATGCGCTGGAAACGACGAGCTATCTGAAGTCCGGCATTGCCACGAAAAGCGCGCACTTCAATCGCATGATTACTCAGATTGAAAAAGTGGCGGTGCGCTCAAAAGCGCCTATTTTGCTGATTGGGCCGACCGGTGCGGGCAAGTCGATGCTGGCAAAAAACTTGTATTCGCTCAAGCAAAGTCAACATTCGCTGGCTGGGCGTTTTGTCGAAGTCAACTGCGCGACGCTGCGTGGCGATACCGCAAGCTCAGCACTATTTGGCCATGTACGCGGCGCTTTTACCGGCGCTGCGGAAGCTAGAGCGGGCTTACTGAAAAGCGCTGACGGCGGGCTGTTGTTTTTGGATGAGATCGGCGAGCTGGGTCAAGACGAACAAGCCATGCTGTTGCGCGCGATTGAAGACAAGCGTTTTTTGCCGATGGGCAGCGACAAAGAAGTAAGCAGTGATTTTCAATTACTGGCGGGCACCAATCGCGATTTGACCGAAGCCGTCCAGCTGGGGCGCTTTCGCGAGGATTTATTTGCGCGCCTGAATTTATGGACGTTTTATCTACCGAGTTTGAAAGAACGCGCCGAGGATATTGAACCAAATCTAGAGTTTGAGCTGGCGCGCTTTGCCAAAGCCAATAATGAGCAAATTCGTTTCAACAGCGATGCCAAGTCACGCTATTTGAAGTTCGCGCAAAGCCCTGAAGCCAGCTGGCCGGGTAATTTTCGCGATCTAGGCGCATCAGTCACGCGCATGGCGACATTGAGCCACGCGGGGCGAATCAATATCGATGTCGTCGACGAAGAGATCGCACGTTTGCAGCGCTTGTGGGCCAAACGCGGTGAAAAATCACCCGATTCCGACGCGCCTACACTGCTACCGTTGGGCGTGGATATTGCACAGCTGGATCGCTTTGATCGTGCGCAATTGCTAGACGTATTGGCTATTTGCCGCGCCAGCCGCAGCATGTCTGATGCGGGCAGAACGCTGTTTCAAGCGTCACGCGTTGAGAAAAAGAGCAGTAACGATGCGGATCGATTGCGCAAATATCTAGCACGTTTTGGCTTAAATTTTGATTCCGTATGCGAGGCTAAAACGGCCACCGATAGGTGAAGTCCAGCGCCGGTAATTCGCCGATCTCATTATTGCAATCCGAGTGAAAACTGGCAAAGTGAAATCTGGGGAGGTATAGAATTTAGCCATGCTAAAAAATGGTTGCTACCCACACAATTCAATCAAACCGACTCACACAACCGACCTGGAGGCTAGATATTTATGATCGTTTCTTTGGTACTTGGCGCAATTTTATTGGGCATCATTTTCTACATCAGCCGCGCGGTCAAACTGAGTCAAAGGCGCAATTTCATCCGCCATTACAAATTTCCTCCTGGGCTTTTGCAAAAATTGCAGCAAACGCATCCGCAGATACAGGCAAAAGAATATTCTTTAGTAGCCCAAGGGTTGCGGCAGTTTTTTCTTTCATATTTATTGTGTAACAAGCAACCGGTAGCAATGCCATCGCGCATCGCCGATGATCTCTGGCACGAATTCATTCTTTACACCAAGCAATACGCCGAATTTTGCCAGCAAGCGTTTGGCGATTTCTTTCACCACACGCCATCAGCGGCGATGGGCGCGCACAAAGAAACCAATACTGGCTTACGGCGAATTTGGTGGTATTCGTGCAAAGAGGAAAACATTGGGCCCCGAAAACCGCTGCGAATGCCGCTGTTGTTTGCCTTGGACAGCAAACTGAGCATCAAGCGTGGGCACTACTACACGCTGGCGTCCATGGCACTTTTAGGTAAGCAAGAAGCAGACGAGAATGCCAACGGGCACACGTCCGGTAGCTGTGGCGGCAGCAGCTCCGACTCGGTCAGTATCTTCAGCGATGAGGGTGTGGATGGCAGCACGAGCGGGTTTGGCGACAGCGGCAGCTCTGGCGGGGATAGCGGTAGTGACGGCGGCAGCAGCTGTGGCGGGGGTGGTTGCGGAGGGGATTAAGAATCACCGCCACACGTTTCTTTTTTCGACTGAGCTAGCGCACAATCGGGCCAGGTTTCATACTTTTCGCTTGACTCAGGGGTAAACATGGCGCGCTATTTGGTTTTAATTGCAGTCATTATTTTGACGCTGGCGGCCATAGCAGGCGCGCTCTACCTTGGCAGTTGGGCGCTTTGGCTAGCGGCGGCAGCTTTTGGCCTGCTCAGCGCAGTCGGCATCAATGATGTGACGCAAACCAGGCAGTCGATTCGGCGCAATTACCCAATACTCTCGCACTTTCGCTTTCTTTTTGAAGAAATACGCCCCGAAATTCGCCAGTATTTTTTGGAAAACGACACCGAAGAAATACCCTTCTCGCGCCAGCAGCGCGCCATTGTGTATCAGCGCGCAAAAGGCGCGGTAGACAAGCGCGCGTTTGGCACCCAAATTGATGTGTATGCCGCGCAGTATGAGTGGATCAATCACTCGGTTGCGCCAAGCGATTTGAAAAACCACGACTTTCGCGTTGAAGTCGGCGGTTCGGCGTGCACGAAACCCTATTCGGCCAGTGTTTTCAATATTTCCGCGATGAGTTTTGGCGCATTGAGCGCCAACGCGATCATGGCGTTGAATACCGGGGCCAAAAAAGGTGGTTTTTTCCACGACACGGGCGAAGGCTCAATTTCACGCTATCACCGCGAACCCGGCGGCGATTTGGTATGGGAAATCGGCAGTGGCTATTTTGGTTGCCGCAATCGCGATGGCAGTTTCAACGAAGAGATGTTCACGAAAAACGCCACCAGCGAAACGGTGCGTATGATCGAAATCAAGCTCAGCCAAGGCGCTAAACCTGGCCACGGCGGCGTGCTTCCCGGGGCAAAAGTGACCCACGAAATTGCCCAAGCGCGCGGCGTGATGATCGGCGAGGACTGCATCTCTCCTGCGAAGCATTCAGCGTTCTCAACACCCATTGGACTGCTGCAATTTGTCGCAAAATTACGCACGCTTTCAGGCGGCAAACCAACGGGCTTTAAGCTGTGCATCGGCCACCCATGGGAATGGTTTGGTATCGCTAAGGCCATGCTCGAAACCGGCATTTTGCCCGACTTTATTGTGGTCGACGGCGGCGAAGGCGGCACTGGCGCTGCGCCGTTAGAATTCACCGACCATGTCGGCGCGCCGTTGCGCGAGGGCTTATTGTTGGTGCACAACACGCTGGTGGGCTTAAATCTACGCAAACAAATAAAACTTGGTGCCAGCGGCAAAATTATCACCGCCTTTGACGTCACGCGCGCCATGGCTTTAGGTGCCGATTGGTGCAACAGCGCGCGCGGCTTTATGTTTTCGCTGGGCTGTATTCAAGCGCAGGCTTGTCACACCGGCAAATGCCCGACCGGCGTCACCACCCAGGACAAATTGCGTCAGCGTGCGCTGGTGGTGCCGGACAAGTCCGAGCGTGTTTATCAATTTCATCAAAATACGTTGAAAGCATTAAAAGAATTAGTCGCCGCCGCCGGCCTTGAACATCCGGGTGAAATCGGACCGGAACATGTGATTCGCCGGGTAAGCTCGACCGAAGTACGCTCGCTCGCCGCGCTGCATAATTTCGTGCAGCCGGGTGAGTTATTGGGCGCGACACCTGAGCACCCCGCGTTCAAAGTGTTCTGGGCCAACTCGCGCTCGGACAGTTTTAGCGCGCCCGAGAATATCTTGACTATTCGTGCTTCGAAGCTGCGTTAGGCTTCCTTTCAAACGAATCGAATAGGAAAGTATGAGTATTTCGGAAGAGGGTGGATGGGAGCTTGAGAGTGCAGAGGAACGCCACGCGGCGAGTCCTGCAACTTTCGACATTCCATCACTTGCGGAGCGGTCGTCTCTCACTGTGGGTCAGATGGTCAAGCTCTTGTTCCTCTTTCGCAATAAAGATGAGAATGGCGAGTCCATTATTGATTGTGAGCGCATGTGGGTGACAATTACTGATGTATCCGCGCATCGCTATACTGGAAATTTGGAATCATTGCCAGGAACGTCGGATGTAATTTCCTCGGGCGAAATCATTGAGTTTTCCCCCGAGCACGTTTGCGCTGTTTTCGTGCCGCTGACACACCCGAGCCATCCCAATTACGAGAAGTCAAAGCGCTTCAAATGGTGGCAAACTCTGGCTAAATTCATGGGTATTCACGCCGGGAAGCCTAACTAAAAATTCCAGCCGACCATGCGGCATTCGGCGGTATCATCTAATTTCTCGCCGCGTGTCGACTGAATTCAACGTTGAGGCGCTACATCAAACTGATTGCTTTCGGCCACTCAGATTCAAATTACTTGGGTGCGAGGAAATGCCGCTGAAATTGTTGCTGATCTTCAGGACTTAATTCCGCAACCGCATCCGCGCCACCAATTTCAAGCGCTTGCTTGGAGAGCGTCTGCGCTTTTAACTTTTGCCCAAGTTTCAGCATCGAAAGTGCTTGCAATGCGCGCAATTGACAGCGCGATACGGTATCGCCTGGCATCAGTTGATCGTAGAGCGCGATGGCCTGATCAAACGCGAGCACGGCATCCTGGTGGCGCGCTAGGTTTCGCAATGCTTCGGCGCGATTAAGCCGCAACTGTGCCGTGATCATGGTCATTGGCGCGTTGCTTTGCGTTAAAATCGAGAGCGCTTGATCAAAATTTTCCAAAGCATCGGCATGCCGAAGCTGCTTCGATTTTAATGCCCCAATAGAAGCTATTGCGACCGCGCTTTCTGAGTGTAGTGCGCCAAAATGGGCGCGGCGCAGTTCCAAGTTTCGGATCAGCAAGGGCTCCGCAGCACTGATTTTACCGGCGTCCATTAAATTGCCAGCAAGCGCGTTGAGCGCGCGAAAACAGGTGGAGTTGCTTTGAATCTGTTTGGAATCCTCGCAACGGTTGATAAGGTCCTCGTATTTCAAATTTCCTTGATCAAGCGAATGATCGCTGGTGGTTTGCGCATTGACCAATAAATTGCGCAGCGTAGAAGGATGCACTGAACCAAAGAGCTCAGTTGCCGCGTCGAGCGCGGCTTGACTGTCTGCTACCCCGCCATCGCGTTGATTGTAACCGTATAACAAACCGGCTCGATTTCCGAGTACGGTGACATACGACG
>JAYVAQ010000174.1:0-7495 GCA_043750875.1 Rhodanobacteraceae bacterium | reverse complement strand
TTCGCAAACAACCCCTGGAACGCGCGCTGGAAATCTTGCCGTGCATGAATTTGCCGGCGCAAACGGCTTTATGGTGAGCGTGCTCAAGTCGCTTTATGGCACCCAACTTGAGCGTGTAGCCGCATTTGATCGCACATTGGCGTTAATCAACGATAATTTGACCAATAGATCCGCCCGCATTGCGCTGAGCTTACAAACGCTCAGTCCGGGTGCCACTGTACTTAACGCCAGCGTACGCATCACAAATTTGACCGGTCACAAACTACCAGCGGGTTATGGCGAAGGTCGACGTATGTGGATTAACGTTGTTGCGCGTGATGCCACCAACGCCATTATTTTTGAATCGGGCGCCTATGACCCCGCGAGTGCGACGCTTAGCACAGGCAACCAATTAAAAGTCTATGAGACTTTACAAGGCGTCTGGGAGCGCTTTGGTAATACTGGCGTTTGCGTACTGCAAGAAAACACGACAAATCGAAAGCTGTTTAATATGGTGCTCAACAACTGCATTGCAAAAGATAATCGCATTCCGCCGCTCGGCTTTACCGGCGGTAATGCCGTTGATATGCAGCCGGTTAACTATAGCTATCCTGAAACTTCCCCAGGGTCGGGCAAACTGGTTAACTTCGACGTTAGCTCCTACAGCATTCCTGTCCCGGCAAATGCACTGCGTCCTATCCAAGTGCAAGCGACGTTACAGCATCAAGTCATGAGTAAAGAGTATGCGGAATTTCTAAACGCTGAGGCAGTAAACAGCAACTTTCAGACTGAGAACGAAATGTGTGATCGAAGCTGGAGCGTAGGCCCCGCAGATAAAACACGCGGCGAATTTATGTTCGACGCCTGGACCAACAACGGCAAAAGCGCGCCCGCCAATATGGTCAGCGCCACCGCAACCAGTGTGGCGACACGATGAGCGCCTTCATTAACAACGTACGCATCGGCCTAACAATTGCGGTGCTTTCTGGCTGTGCGCATCAAAATAGTATTAAAACGACTACAGCTGTTGCTCGGCCATCGGGCTTTGTATTGGTGCGCGAATACGTAGACAGTGTCAAGACGGATCACGGCGACGAATATCGAAAAGTTCAATATGGCTGGGACTATGATCAAGGCGTGGCCGTGCAGCGCATTTCCAACATGGACGACAAGCTAATAAGCACACGGGCCGAACCCAATTTAACGTTGGAGACTACCCCGAACGAGCTTGAATACGCCTACTCGTTGATTCGACAGCACCCAGATCTGCGCAAAATCGCGAGTCAAAAAGATGCGCTATTGCACGGCGGGTTTTCACTGACTACAGATCCAAACGAGGTGAATTCCGACCCGGCCAACAGCCAATGCGGGCTAAAAAGTCGGTGTATACACATCATTATTTCAGGCGGCCTAGATGGCGAGAAATCGTTGGCGCACGCGATCGTCAACTTGGCCAGCGGGCTCATAGTTGACGCGCATTATCGCGGTGAAAAGTCGTTTGTCAGTAAGGTAAAATAGTCGTTAAGTTGAGTGTATTCGTTGCTTTAGAACTCTGTTTTTCACCCCTAACTCCACCCACCCGCGCGGGAGCGCATAAATATGACCCATAAATTGTTCGCTCGTTTACTGCCGCTTGCCGGGTTGCTGTGCATGAATACCGCGATGGCGCTTTCACCCACCTGCTCGCTCGCTGCGGGTGAAAACAAAGTGTCGTGGCCATCTGCCGCGAATCCGACTTGGGAAATGTGCTGGGTTAGGCCGGGGGCCTCATCAGGCCCGCGCGGCTCGGGCTTGGAATTACGGAACGTGCATTTCCGTGGCGTTTTAGTGATGAAGCGCGCGCATGCGCCAATGTTGTTCGCTGAATATCGCAATGGTGCGGGCGGCAATTGCTACCGGGACTGGAAAGATGAAGACTCTTCGATCATTTCTGAACCTATCGTGCGCAACGTATTAGGCACGCCGGTTAATTTTGCCGCGACGACGAACTGCGACGTTTCCAACGCGCCAACGACCTCGTATGGAAATTGCCCGTTCGGCCAACCTGGCCGCACTGCAGCAGATTGCAGCACTGGCGTCGCGATCGAAAATCTAGCGGGCAATATGGGTTTCCGACTAACGAGTCAATACGCCGCCGCTTGGTACAAGTACACCTCGCGCTATGAATTTCTTGCCAATGGCAATATTGATACCCAGTTCGGCTTTGGTAACAACAACGGTACCTACAACGACACCACCCACTGGCATCAAAACTATTGGCGCTTCGATTTTGATATCGAAGGTGCGAGTAATGATTCAATCAATATAGATAGTGTGGCGCAAACGACTGAATTTTCCTCGTTGCGGGGCGAAAGAACCGTCTTTTCGGTAACCGACTCTAATTCCGGTTTTGGCTATGTCATCGCGGCTGGCGCAAACGACAATACTTTCTCAGCGAATCAGTCAACCCGCAATTTTCACACCGTTGACATTATTGGCAGCGCTTATAAAGCAAACGAGTATTCGGATAGAACTGACAACAATCTTGGCGATTGCACGATGAACGCATCGGCTATTGCTAACGGCGAAAATATTGATAAGAAAGATGTCGTGGTCTACTACCGCGCTTCCGTGCGCGACACTACTGCGAACAACTGGGCATTACCCGCCGGTGGCTTTGCACCGCAGGATTCCATGGTGTGCAAACGCGTTGGGCCGATGATGCAAATGACCGGCACATTTCCGGTGCCAGAGGGCGATTTCCGGTTTTTTAAAGATGGCGCTGAATAAGCCAAATCGTCACACAATTCCGAATGACCTCGTAATCCCCGCCCACGCGGGGATTACGCGTTTAAGCCCGAACTAACTTGCGCCCGGAACAAATAACCACATCCGCGGCCCGACGCGCGAACAAACCCACACACACCACGCCCGGCAATAATTCCAGTTTTGCTTCCAGCGCTACTGGATCCACGATACGCAAATCTGCGGCATCCAAAATCCATTGACCGTTATCGGTAACTACCGGCTTGCCTTCGCTAACTTGACGCCAGGTGGGTGTCGCGCCCAAAACCACCAATTGTCGGGCAATCAAACTACGTGCCATCGGAATCACTTCGATTGGCAGCGGAAAGCGTCCCAAAACGTCCACCAACTTGCTGTCGTCAATCATGCAGACAAACGTTGTTGCTGCCTCGGCAATTATTTTTTCACGGGTAAGCGCGGCACCGCCGCCTTTGATCAGGCGAAAATGCGCGTCGCATTCGTCCGCGCCGTCAATGTAGGTATTGATCGCCCCTGCTTGATTTAGATCGATAACTTCCACGCCTAAAGCGCGCAGGCGCTCGGTGCTGGCGCTGGAACTACTGACCGCCGCACGTGGTAAGTGTTTACGCTCAGCCATAACTGCAATTAGGGCGTTAACTGTGGAGCCTGTGCCCACGCCCAATACTTCGCGTGGGTCGATATATTCCATTGCAGCTTCAGCGCTGGCGCGCTTTTGTAGTTCTGGTGTCATCAGATCATCCTGGGTTTGAAAGTGTTTAGGTATAGAGTTGGCGTGGTTATGTTTGAATTTCACATGGCAAATCACCCGTAAAATCGAACAGCAAACCCCCTGGAAACCGTTCGTGCTGAGCCTGTCGAAGCATGTAGCCGCAAGCTTGGTGATGCATTGTGGCTTCGTTAGGAACTGCACGGCTCTGCACTTCGACAAGCGAAAGGCGCGAACGGTTCTGTTAGAGAAAATGTCAAATATTTTCTGACTACATCAAAAAATAGCTGTTACTTACTTGGTTTTTCAAGCTTCAACACGGCCCGCCACTGACTTGGCGTCACCGGCAGGATACTGAGGCGATTGCCGCGATTGAGCAGCACGAACTCTTCTAAGTTCGGTGCCGCAGCGCGCAGCCGATCTAGTCCAATCGGGCGCAGCGTATGGCGCACATAGCCAACCAAGACACTAGACCAACGCGGCTCGGCGGCTACACTTTTTGCATCAAAATAGTCACTTTCTGGCTCAAACTGGGTTGGGTCAGCACTTGCTGCCCGCGCAATTTTGCCAATGCCGACAATACCGGGCTCGGCGCAGCTGGAATGGTAGAAAAAAAACTGATCACCCAACTTCATCTCGCGCATGAAATTACGCGCTTGATAGTTGCGCACGCCGGTCCACTCTTCGGTGCCACGCGTTTTCAGTAAATCAATCGAAAACTCATCAGGCTCGCTTTTTAGTAACCAGTAATTCATCACTCAAAGCCATCGCTCAGTAGGCCATCGGCCGGGGACACCACGCGCGCAACCTCGATTTCTATCGGCCCACCCGAGGGCGTCACGGTCCAGCCTTTGGTGACGGCAAGCGCCCTGAATGCACGTCGATAAAGCACTCGGGCGTCAACATCAATATCCACCAGATTCACCCCGGACGGCAAAGTAAAACGATACGTTGAACTATCCGTCGCGGCTGCAGGAATTGTGCTGCTTACGAAGGACTCGGCGTCAATAAACAATACGGGCGTTACGGTCGGGCCCACACCATTGATGCGCCCACTCAAAACTTTCGCGAACCCTTTTCCGGCCAAGCCAGAAAAATCCCCCGCCTGCACGCCCGGCACATCATCGTCGGCCCAAATTGGCACAGTCGGGCCAAATGCTTGCGCAAGCACGGCACCGCCACGTTTTTTAGCGCGCACAATCAACATCGCGTTACGGATATCAATACCGGTTGGAAACGCATGCCCAGCACCTAGGTTTTGCACATTCGCAGTAACTACAATTTCATTGCCTACTTGCGTCACCACCGTATTAAGCTTGATCGCGTCTGCTAGCGTCGTCGGCGTGGAGCCAATAAAACTGTGCCGATGCCTCTGTGAACCAGGGCGGGTGACGCCGCCACTGGCAATCGTGCCGCTGCTGGTTTCTTCTGGCATGTGACAGTTTTGACAGGTTTTGAAGCCTGGGCCGGGCACTGCATAGGGCGATGCTAACCATTCGTTATAAGTGTTTTGCCCCTGCGTACCGTTCGCCGGGTTGGCATATTGGTGGCAGCTTGCGCACAGCAACGGCTGTTTAAATAGTGGGTTAAAGATATTGCGCATGATGTCAGTATTGACATCGGGCAAAGCGCCAAACACTTGAAACGGTGCGGTTGCGTCATTGGCGAAATAATAGTCAGTTTTGCCGAACACCGGGCCTGCAGCGTGCAAACCGTTGATTTTATTGGCATCAACATTTGCGATTTGGTGGCAGGCGACGCAATTCACGCCGTCCAGGCCAGCGGGCGAAGTGACAGCGTCAAGCTGCACCGTGCCTGGGTTGAACACATCGCGCAGCGGCGCGTGGCAGGTGGCGCAAAAACCGCTCTCGCCTACACCATGAGTGCTTTTAAAAACATAGCCCGCACCACCGCCAGGTGTGCCAGTGCCGGAAAACATATCCAGCACCCAAGTGTTGATCGCCGCACCTGCGTGGCGCGAGGTCAGCCATTGTTGCCGCTGTGTGGAATGGCAGCCGCCACAGGTATTCGCGGTCGGCGGGGTGTAACCACTCAGTTGATGCGGCGGAATAATGTCTAAAAAAATATCTAAATTATTGGTCGAGGTAATGACATCCTCGACTTTGCTGGCGTAATTCACCGCACCCGGCGCGTGGTCGTAGTCTTTGAATGCGGCGATACCGATCTGACTCGTCGGCGTTATCGCCAAACTAAATTGCCCCATTGCATTTGTGGTGACTTCCTGCGAGTTGGGATCCGCCTGTACCCGCACTTTTGCCCCGGCTATCGGACTGCCATTGCCGGCTGCACGCACAGTGCCTGCAACCTGCGCCTGCGCAACTGCGCAACACAGCCACGTTGACACGAGTAGTTTAGCGCCCGCTTTGCGAACATCTAGCCAACCAGATTTCCAAACAAATTTAGTCATTTCGTAAAATTTTACCAGTCAAGTTAACAATTTTAGGGCTTAAAGCGTATGGCACACGCGAAATTAACAGCGCACGCGTAAGATTTACGAATCTAACTCAACCATGGCCTTTCCCGTGCACTTTCAACGCTTATTCACACGCATTTGTGGTTCGTCGTTCGGTTTGACTTTACTGGCTTGTGCGATTTTATCGCCTGAGCTGTTGATGCCTAAAGCATTCGCCGCCGAACTTATTGACCCCACCGGAGCCCGCAGTACCGCAAAGCCAAGCTCGGAATGGAGCGCGCGCGGCGGCACTTTGTCGGTTAGTTTCAACACCGACTTGCTGCGTGAAATTGGCATCTCGCTAGGTGCGGATCGGCTCGCGAATTCGCAAGAACTGAGCACAATTCCGTTGAGCGTCAACGATTCTGCGACGTTAACTTTTAACGCGCCGCACGGTAATTTTGAGAACTTCATCGGTGGCGCGTTGCAGTCAGCGGGCCGTTTTGAGTGGCAATTTAAAGGGAAGTCCAAAAGTTTCGCTGGCTTTTCAGCGCGTCCGAAAGCTGGGACATTAAAGGATCTAGAAGTTCTGGATAGTGATGGCGTGGCTTGGTTCGTCAACGATCACGTGCATTTTGAGTTACTGGACGATAAAACGCGCTTGAGCATGCGCAATATGGATTTGCGTTTGACGCGCACCGCTGCTGAATGGCTGGGTGACGCCAGCTTAACCGGGCTTGCTATTGGTTCCATGGAATTCAACGCGCCGGTCATTGCCTCCGGGCCGATCAATATTCCGCAATCGTGCGCATCGCCAAGCTGGCCAGGCACGCTGCTTATACCTGGACAACCGAATGCGGGTACGTATCAGGCTGACGTTTTGCTGGATTCAATGAGTAGTTTTGACTACAAACGCTGCGCCGGTAGTTGCGATGGCCCGGGTGGCACCGTGGATGGCTCGGCGGTGTTTGCACCGAACGCGACTTTAAGCAATAGCGACACCAACACTACTGCCGATATCCCTTGGCACGGCAAATTTGATGGTTCGTTTCCGCCTTACAACAACGATCAACATCCATTCCTAACCTGGAACATCTATCGCATTAGCACCGACGGGCAAATTGAACATGTCGGGCGCTCGGGTGTGAAGCATGCATTTTTGACGATCAATACCAATTGCGCGGTCAACTGTGGCGACAACCACATTCTCGGCCGACGCTGTGGTGACGTGTACAGCTCAGGTAATAACGACCAGAGCACCGCGCTTGGCCCGCGCAGCGAAATTGTGCCAGCACTTGGCATTTGGGCACGCTGTGGTTCGATATATGACAGTAACTGTGATGGCGCGAATGACAACCCAACCTTGTCCGGCACCGACAATCGTCTGCTGGTGCCCGAGTCAAAAATCAGCGATACCAGCAACTACCGCTATTTCTACGAGGGTTGGTACGTTGTGCGGGAAGACGTGAATATCTATAACACCATGGGCTCGAAAGAGTTTACCCCGAATTTTTCGGGCGGGCTTTGGCGTTCTAATAATGAACAAGCTTTTGTCTCTGGCGCTGCGATTGACCGCTGGGTTAATCCAGCGCCAGAGACAAAAGCTTGTTCATTATTAGAACGCCAAAGCC
>JAYVAQ010000173.1:0-2491 GCA_043750875.1 Rhodanobacteraceae bacterium | reverse complement strand
GACATTATCCTAGAAGCGGCAGCTGGACGCACAAGAGTGTGCAGTCCTGTTCGTAGCGGGCTTCACTAACAAGGTGAACTTAGAAATGTGGAAATTCTTAGATAGTTTCATTGCTTTGCCGACGTTAGATAGCGGTCAACTGCCATTTCTAGGATTACTAACCCGGTTTTTGCTGCTTACGCCAAATTCTTATGGCGAGCCAAGCTTGGCGTTTTGCACGCCATGCGCTCCGTAGCAGCGCCATGCTGCCAAGCTTAAGTGCTGCCTTTGGTGGCTGCTCAAAATGCAACGCGGTGTCGCTTAAAACGGCATTTTCAACGACAGGAATGGCGGCACCTTGTGCTAACAGTAGGCAAAAATGGCTATACATACGACTTTCTAAAAACCGATCAATTTCCGCACTAGGAAGTACTAATTCAGATCGAATTGAAGGCGCGCGACTGACAACAGTTGTTTTTGTGACAGCGCGTGACGCTACTGGCACTACAGGAGGTGCTTGCCGCGAAAAATCATCGAAGTGAACCACTTGATCGCTTCTTTTTGCGTTCAACTCGGCTAGTGGCTCAATACGAATATCTTTTACTAAAACTGATTCTTGCCGCGTTTTTAGGCGACGAACCCGGCTGTAGGCGACTACGCCAAGCGCGTCAAACATCGCAATTTTTCTCAGGTTATGCACTCAGCGTTTCGTCGAAATAAGCAAATCGCGGGCAACGTTTGCGGCAATATCGTCGACCGCAAGGCCAAGCAACTCAACACTTTCAGAAATACTATCGCCGGTGGCTGCGGACTTGCGCTCGTAGATTTGTTCCAGCAAAGGCAGCCTGCCACGCGGGGATTCAACGCGAATACGTAGTTTGACGACGACTTCCCAACTGCCGGAAACACGTTTGACACGCTCTAGGCGTTCTATAAAACCGTTCAATTTGACGGGCTCTGCGCGCACGCTTGCACGCGCCGTCACTGAGGGCGCAACCCGCATTGCGGCCAAAACATCAATAAAACGGCGCTGCAAAATCGCGCCCGGCGGGTCTGTCCACAGCTGGTAGTGATACTGCAACAGCCGTTGCGGATCCGCCTCGGCGCTGTAGGCAATTGGCCGCTCACCAAACACGCCGTCGGCACGAAACGCATCGATCTGCAATACGCCATCAATCGCAGGACGCACCAAGGCCACCGGCGCGGCAACATCTTTGGGCCGGTAATAGCGATAATCAGGCAGCGGTGCGGTACCGCACCCATTCAGCGCAAGCAGCGCGACAGCCATTCCTGCGCAGAATATCGTCCTGCACTTGATGGTGTAGAACTTAGTTCTTGCCTTTAACATCATCGTCCTGGTTGGGATTGAACAGCAGCCGATTCGGCTGTTTACGCAGTTCGCGACCAAACTCATCAAAGTGTCGGCTTGCCGACTCCAAATTATAAGTTATCGCATCAACGCGTTGCGCCAACGTTGCCAGCGTTACTCTTAAATCATCCATAGACGCTTGCAAATCTGGCCCGGCGGTCGCTACCGTGGTGTCAATTTTTTTCAACACGCTGGAAAGTTGGTTCTTGGTTTTGATCAATTCGGCCGTCAGTGCCCGCGCATTGCCCGCGGCACTTGAGCTTTGCGCCAATAGCGCCTCGATATTTGCACGATTTTTTGGGCCAAGCACATCATTAAGGGATTCGGCGCCTTGATTAAGTTGCTTGAGCAAACGCAGCGTATCGTCAACGATCGTGGGTGCGCCACTTTCAAATTTCTCTGAAATAATGTCGACGCTAGCGCCTATTTTTTCTAACAGCGGGCTAATTTTTGTTTGTGTGAGTGTTGTAATTTCGCCCGCAAGCGCGCTGACTGCGGCAAATACATCGCCACCTTCACGGCTACGAAGTTCAGCACCGACGGCAAGCATCGTCGGCAATTGCCCTTCCGTAACCCCGACAAAAACGTCTGATAACAAACCGCTAGAGAGGAGTGCCGCGACTGAATCAGCGGGAATCTTCCATCCCTGGTTCACGCTCAAATCGACCCGAAATGATGTCTTTCCAGCAATTTGTTCTGGCGTTACCGCATCCACTTGACCGATACGATAACCCTGATAGAACACCGCGCTGCCAAAACCTAATCCTGCAACATTTTGATAGCGCACCACGTAGCTATCGCGCGCACCACCACCGCCACCGGTAATGCCAAAAAGCGCACCTAGCAAAAGTGCAAGCGCGACTAGGACCGCAATGCCGACATAAAAGTAATTGACCGTGTCGCGCTTCATTGGTTAGTGTTCAAAATAAATTGGGTTTTTGTAACAACACCCAAGCTAGCCCGGCAAGGGCCCCTAATGCTGCGATTAACATTAGAAAATTCGCGATTCGACGCGTATTGAGTGGGACATCAACAGGCGCGTCAGGCCGTGGCGACGGCGCTACCGGCGCGCTTGGAGGCGGCACAATTTTGAATCCAACTTGGGTATGTACCGGCCCGGCATTAGGAATTGGCACGGGTGCG
>JAYVAQ010000172.1:0-8667 GCA_043750875.1 Rhodanobacteraceae bacterium | reverse complement strand
TCAGATGGAAAAACTGTGCTTGGGTGGGATCGACGAGTTGGCGACGTGCTTGGGTCATGCGCGAAGCTTGGTTGAGGCTTGGGCATTGTCGGAATCAGGGTGCGCTGGAAGTGGGCTCGGATTTGTCTGAGGGGATTGATTGGGCGAATACGGTTTTGGCTCTGGGCTAGGGTGTGGCGAATTTGCTCGCCCGAAGGCAGGTAACTAGATTCCGTAATGCTGAACGCTGGGCGCTTGTGGGACGCAATCAGCGCCGGAATTTAGCCTTTTCCGCGATGAATTCAGGGCGCTAGCGGCTAAACTCCACCGCCACTGACCCAAACTCGAGAAATTTGCATGCGAATCGTGGCTGACGCTCTGACTTTTGACGATGTTTCGCTGATTCCAGCGTATTCAAACATCCTACCGCGCGATGTCAGTTTGGCAACGCGGGTGTCGCGCAATATCGAACTCAACGTACCTGTGCTTTCGGCTGCTATGGATACGGTAACGGAATCCCGGCTTGCCATTGCGATCGCACAAATGGGCGGCATGGGCATTATCCACAAGAATTTATCGATCGAGCACCAGGCGCAGGAAGTGCGGATGGTGAAGAAATTTGAAGCTGGTGTGATTCGCGATCCGATTACGGTTAGCCCAGAAACTTCGATTCGAGAAGTGCTGGCATTAACGCGGCGCAGCAATATCTCTGGAGTGCCTGTTGTAGACGGAGATCAGTTAGTTGGCATCGTAACCGGCCGG
This sequence comes from Rhodanobacteraceae bacterium, assembly GCA_043750875.1. Classification (GTDB taxonomy): domain Bacteria; phylum Pseudomonadota; class Gammaproteobacteria; order Xanthomonadales; family SZUA-5; genus JANNYA01. The sequence goes on along the minus strand of JAYVAQ010000172.1, from coordinate 7,926 downwards.
GACTTACGTTTCGAACGTCGTCTGGACGCCCCGGTTTCGCTGGCGATGACGCCAAAACATCGGCTGGTCACGGTTTCCGAGGGTGCTAGTGATGATGAGGTATTAGCAAAGCTACACGAGCACCGCATTGAAAAGGTGCTGGTCGTAAACGAAAATTTTGCGTTACGCGGCCTAATTACCGTGAAGGATATTCAAAAAGCGCGCGATAACCCACTTGCCGCGAAAGACCCACAAGAACGTTTGCGTGTCGGCGCTGCTGTAGGGGCTGCAGGGGATACGGAAGCGCGCGTTGCCGCTTTGATCGAAGCGGGTGTTGACTTACTAATTGTTGACACGGCACACGGGCATTCCCAGGGCGTGTTGGACCGCGTGCGTTGGATCAAACGCAGCTTCCCAAATACTGACGTCATCGGTGGAAACATTGTTTCAGCGGCGGCGGCGCTCGCGTTGGCTGATCACGGCGCAGATGGCGTGAAGGTCGGTATCGGCCCTGGTTCAATCTGCACCACCCGCATCATCGCTGGCGTTGGCGTGCCGCAAATCACCGCGGTTTCGATGGTCAGCCGTGCGCTAGCAGAGGCAGGCCATAAAATACCAGCAGTGGCCGACGGCGGCATTCGCTACTCAGGCGATATTGCTAAAGCGCTGGTTGCCGGTGCGTCCTGCGTGATGATTGGTGGCATGTTTGCAGGGACAGAAGAAGCGCCAGGCGAAGTTGAGCTGTATCAAGGCCGCAGCTACAAAAGTTACCGTGGCATGGGCTCGCTTGCCGCAATGCAAAAGGGCTCGAAAGATCGCTATTTCCAAGACGAAGTTGACTCGGAAAAATTGGTGCCTGAAGGTATTGAAGGGCGGGTGCCGTACCGAGGTTCGATCCGCGCGATCGTGCATCAATTAATGGGTGGTTTACGCGCTTCAATGGGCTATGTTGGTTGCGCCACGGTGGCCGAGATGCACAGCAAACCAGAATTCGTGCGCATTACCAGTGCGGGCGTGCGCGAATCGCACGTGCATGATGTGCAAATTACCAAAGAAGCGCCGAATTACCGTTTGGATTGATTTGGCGTTTTATGAAATCAATTGGCCGTGTGAATTCCAGACGCAGCATCGGCAAATAAACCAATTAGTGTCGGTGCCAGTAATTTCGCATCCGTCACTTTGCTGATTGCTTCAGCTGGAAACGCGGCCAAGCGCAGTTTACTTTTGAGCGCCGGCAGTTCTACGCCTAGAACCCTAGGACCTAAGCGTTCATTCTCAGAAGCGGCGCTGAGCACCCAGTTGCGAAGCGCCGCATGTGCCGAGCCGTAAGCGCCTGCGAACGCCATTTCAGTGACTGATTTTGCTTGCAGAGGGAACATCGCCACGCCTTGTCTGGCACGCAAGGAGGCGAAACACGCTTGGAACAGCAGCCAAGGTGCGGTGGCGTTTAAATGCATACTTCGAATCCATTGGGCGGGCTGCAGGTTATTCAGTGCCTCCAAGCCATGCCAGTGCCCGACCGCCCAGATGACGCCATCAATTCCGCCAAGATTCGTCTCTAAGCGCTCGGCCAGCTCTTGATAGTCAGCACCGTTCGCGCCTTCGAAATTAATTGGATAAATAGCAGGTTCTGGCGCGCCTGCCGCAATAATGGCGTCAAAACGCTTTTCCAACAGCTTGACATTTTTGCCAGCCAGAACCACGGTCGCTCCGGCCTGCGCCGCGGCAAAAGCGCAAGCGCTACCCAGCGCGCCGGTGGCACCGCACACCAGCACATTTTTTCCTTGAAGTTTCAAACTTTAACCCGCTTTTTTATCGCTAGGTGCCGCCTGTGCTTCGGCGATAAGCTTCTCTAACTCGCCGGATGCCTGCAAATCGACCATGATGTCGCAGCCACCGATCAACTCGCCACTGATAAATAATTGCGGGAAGGTCGGCCAATTAGAAAAATGCGGTAAGTTGGAACGCACGTCTGGATCTTCCAGTACGTTCACCGCGTGAATCTGGGCGCCGCACGCTTTCAACGCTTGCACCGAGCGTGAGGAAAAACCACACATCGGGAACTGGGGCGTGCCCTTCATAAACAGCACAACGCTGTTGTCTGCGACGGTTTGTTTGATTCGCTCAATTACGTCCATTACTCTCTCCTATTCACGGCCTCGTTTTTCACGGCCTTGTCTTTAACAGCTCAAAAATGTGTCGCCTATTTGGACGTTCACGTCCCGACATGCGCGCGGCGCGTAGTGTAGGCGCAAGTGCCGCCTTTTTTGCACTGCTAGGCTGAATCGTGGAACCTTGGAACGCGCAAACCCGACTGAGAACTTTTTTGGAACTCGCTTACATTCGGAAATAGCCATTGAAATTTGTTTTTAAGGCACCACCAATCCTCAACTGTACAAAAGGTTTGTCTCTGCTTCGCAGTTTGTTCCGCCTTCGGCGGGTTGCTAAGCTCGCGACGCAAATTTCTACCGAAGCGTTTCAATTAACCCAGGAGCAAGACCATGGAACACGTACTCCCCGAACTTCCTTATGCACGCGATGCACTGGCACCGCATATTTCTTCAGAAACAATTGATTATCACTATGGCAAGCATCACCAAACTTACGTAACTAATTTGAATAATTTGGTCAAAGGCACGCCAAACGAGGACAAAAGCTTAGAAGAAATCATCAAGACCAGCTCTGGCGGTTTGTTCAATAATTCTGCGCAAGTTTGGAACCACACTTTTTATTGGAATTGCTTGAAGCCCAATGGTGGCGGCGAACCGAGTGGCAAGTTGGGCGAGGCCATAGTGAAGTCTTTCGGCAGCTTTGCCGCGTTCAAAGAGCAATTTACCCAAACTGCGATCACCACATTTGGCTCTGGCTGGGCATGGTTGGTGCAAAAGCCGGACGGCGCACTCGCACTGGTGTCGACCAGCAATGCGGCATGCCCATTGACCGGCCCGGATCGCGCGCTGTTGACTTGCGATGTTTGGGAGCACGCCTATTATGTTGACTACCGCAACGCCCGCGCCAAATACGTCGAGGCATTTTGGGCGCTGGTCAATTGGGATTTTGTGCAAGGCAATATGGCTTAAATGATTCTTCTGGTTTGGGTCTCGCCAAGGTGCAATGCCATTAACGTAAGGAAATTCAGCGGAAAGTTCGTCATCGCGAGGAGCGCAGCGACGTGGCGATCTAATTGCGCTGAGATTGCTTCACTTCGTTCGCAATGACGATAACTCCGCTGGTATTGCGCAAGGGCGTAACCCAAACCAACCGTTTCCACCCTAACTGAGTGCGTCATCTTGAATCTATGTGGTTTTGAAGTTGGCATTAAGCAGCCATTTTTTCTGATCAGTGGCCCGTGTGTTATTGAGTCGGAACAACTTGCCATTGATACCGCAGGCTATTTAAAAGCGGTGTGTGCCGAGCTGGGTGTGCCATTTATTTATAAGTCCAGTTTTGACAAAGCTAACCGCAGCTCAACCAGTAGCTTCCGAGGCCCAGGTATCGCTGAAGGTTTGCGTATTTTGAGCGAGGTGAAGCGCCAAATTGGCGTGCCGGTATTGACGGATGTGCATGAAGACACGCCTTTTAACGAGGTGGCGAGCGTCGTAGATGTGCTGCAAACCCCCGCCTTTCTGTGTCGCCAGACGAACTTTATCCAAGCTGTGGCGCGCGCAGGCAAACCGGTAAATATTAAAAAAGGCCAATTTTTGGCACCTTGGGATATGAAACATGTCGCCGATAAGGCCAAGGCCACAGGCAACGATCAAATTATGGTCTGTGAGCGTGGCGTTAGCTTTGGCTACAACACTCTGATTTCAGATATGCGTGGCCTGATTGTCATGCGTGAAACCGGGTGCCCAGTCGTGTTTGATGCCACCCATTCTGTGCAACAGCCGGGCGGGCAGGGCACCACCAGTGGTGGGCAGCGCGAATACGTGCCCGTGTTAGCGCGTGCCGCAGTTGCTGCGGGTGTCGCGGGCCTATTTATGGAAACCCATCCAGAGCCAGAAAAGGCGTTATCCGATGGCCCGAACGCATGGCCTTTACACAAAATGCAGACATTGCTGTCGACGTTGAAGGCAATAGACGATATTGTTAAGAGCACAGGGGCACTCGAGCTAGATCCATGATTTTAGAACAGCTGATCGATAAGTTTAGTAATCGGCCTGGATTAAAGACTGATTTGACCGGCAATACTTTTTCGATCGTGCCTAGTGAGCCGGGCGGTTTCAAATTGTGGATTCGCGAAGATAAAGGCCGCAAATTCACCGTTGGTTTTGATCGTTGGCAAGAGACCTTTAATGATGCAACGCAAGCACTCGCATGTTTTGCGCTTGGCTTGTCGAAAGATTGTCGGCTAAAAGTAGCTTCAAGGCTAGGCGCGCGCTACCAGTGGACGGTACAGCAATATGTAGGCGGGCTTTGGGTGGATGGTTCCATGCACGTGGAAAAAATTGTCAGCATTTGGCCGTTCCGCAAGATTGAGTATTTGCAGAATGATTTTTTGCGGGAAGACAGCGTAAAATAAGGTAAGTTTCATGTTGTTGAGCGGCACTAGCTGCGTAAACTGGCTAACTCGCGCAACATATCCCATGATTTGAGCGTCTTGCCGCCTAAACGTTCTGAAATTAGCGTTCGCATGATTCCACGCGTAGTGCTGTTATGAATTTTGCTAAAGCAGCATGACTCAAACTCCAAAATTGCCGCACCAAGCAACGCACCCGCTGCGCCCACTTGGGTTTTAACGAATCCAGCGTTGGCATCAAGGCGATACCACAACATATTGTTTATGGGCTCGCCAGACACATCACTTGCAAAATCAACGCCATAACCTAATTCCTCTAAAAGCATGCGTTCAAAACTACGCAAATGCGCCCCCAGTTCACCGAATGCAACGGTTTGAATCGAGTTTTGATAGTGTAGAAACAGTCGGTCATGCGCATCACCGCGCGGCAGTAGCACGATAATAAGCTCGTTTATATACATCAATGCCAAACAACGTTCGCCTGCCAACGCTGGGGCGGTTTCAGATATTTCAAATCGCCGCAGCTGCAATAATTCACCGCTGCCGCCCAAGTCCACGCAGTACAACGCGCCCAGTACAAGTGCGTCTTTGCCACCTTTTTTGCTTTGCTGTCGGGCGCCCCGCGCCAGCGCACCAATGCGACCATGATTTTTTGTCAGCAGCTCTAGGGTAACGCTCGTTTCGCCAAATGCGCGGCGATGCAAAACAAATGCGGGCTCATTTTCAATGCGCACAAATTACCGGCGTTTCGCTTAGATAGTTGCTAAATCCTAATCACCATAGCCAAATTGTTTCAACGCGCGTTCGTCATCACTCCAGCCAGATTTGACTTTGACCCAGACGCTCAAAAACACTTTGGAGTCGAAAATTCGTTCCATCGCCAAACGCGATTTTGTGCCTATTTCTTTCAATCGCGCACCAGCTTCACCGATTACGATGGCCTTTTGCCCGTCGCGCTCAACCCAAATCGTCGCTTGAATGCGCTTAAGTTTGGGTTCGAGCGTGAATTCGTCGATGGTGACGGTGGAAGTATAGGGAAGCTCTTCGCCAAGTAGCCGAATCAATTGCTCACGAATGAATTCAGCGGCCAAAAAGCGCTCTGGGCGATCTGTCAGATCGTCAGCATCGTATTGCGCTTCACCAACCGGCAAAAGCTTTGCTAATTCTCGTTTGAGTTCTTCTAAACCTTTGCGTTTAGTCGCGGAAACCATTGCTGTGCCGCTAAATTGATGCCGTAAATACATTTCTTCAACAAAGGGTAGTAGCTTTTCCTTGTCAGTGACTCGATCCACTTTATTGATCACCAAAAGTACTGGCTTGTTTGCTGCCACTGCATGCTTGAGCGCTAATGCGTCGTCGTCCTCAAAATGCAGGCCATCCAGTACGAAGGCCAACACGTCCACCTCGGAAATTGCTTTTGCCGCCGTGCGATTGAGTGTGCGATTCAATGCGCGCGGGGCTTTTTGGTGAATCCCCGGCGTGTCAATAAATATCAGCTGCGAGCTTTCATCGGTTGAAAGACCCAATATACGATGCCGCGTGGTTTGTGGCTTGCGTGCTGTCGCTGCGAGGTGGGCACCGATTAGGGCGTTTAGTAATGTGGACTTGCCCACGTTGGGTCGGCCGATCAAGGCAATGGTGCCGCAGCGAAAGCTCATCGTTTTATTTCCGGGGAATTTGATTGTGGAGTTGTATTTTTGCGACCCGCAATTTTATGGGCCAAATGATGTTTTAGCGCTTGCAACATTGCGCTTGCGGCCGCTTGTTCGGCGCGCCGTAGACTGCTGCCACGGCCGCTGCTTGCCATGGCCAGAAATTTTTCGGTCGCGCTGATGTCGCATTGCACGAGAAATTCCCGGTTGTGTTCTAAGCCAAAGGTTTCTAACAGCGTATAAACGGGCAAAATACGACCTTTGTCCTGCAACCATTCTTGCAACTGAGTTTTACCGTCTTTACTTTGCGCTTTTTCAATTGCTACCGGTAGCGCGGTTAACAGCAATGGTTCGAGCAGCACGCGCATAGCGGCTAAGCCATGATCCAGATAAATCGCCGCGCATAGCGCCTCAAAGGTATCCGCCAAAATTGAATCACGTCGATGACCACCACTTTTCAGCTCGCCGCCACCGAGAATTAAAAAGTCACCTAGGTTGAGATCGCGGGCAAATGCGGCAAGTGATGCTTCGTCAACTAAATTCGAGCGTAACCGCGTTAGCTCGCCCTCGCTTGCATCCAATTGCGTTTTAAACAGTAACTCTGCGCACACCATATTTACCAGCGAGTCGCCCAAAAATTCCATGCGCTCATAATTGCTTTTGCCAGCGCTGCGATGTGTCAGCGCCATTTGCAATTTTTCAGGCGTTGGAATAGCTACGCCACGTTGGCTGAGCCTGCGCTCGAACTTAGCCAGCCGGCGCACCAAGCTTTACTGTGTGGCTGAATTTAACAACAAAATCAATGTTGTAGATAAAGCCCGTGCGATATTCATAGGCACAAGTCAAATTTGCGCCGGCTTTGCGATCAAGTGTCAAACAGGTACGTTTAGGTGTTTCGACATAACTAATATTGAAGCGGCGTTCCATCGAATTCCAAGCATTTGTGACGGTGAAATTGGCTGCTCCAGGCTCACGCGCCATTTCATTCATGGTCGCCTTAACGGAATTAAATTCGGAATATGCCGGAAACAACTTTGCGCCAATGATGAAGAAGAAACTCACTACCGCAAGGACAACCACAAATCCCATCAGCGTAATACCGCGTTGTGCTTTTACATTCATACACTGCTCCAAGTTGACGTTAATGAACTGCGCCGCCGATTCTATTCCAAGCAACGACACCTTTGCGCTGCCAATCCCAGTGCATCCAAATAAAACTTGCGCGACCCATCAAATTTTCTTCTGGCACAAAGCCCCATTCGCGGCTGTCGGCACTGTCGTCGCGGTTGTCGCCCATCATAAAATAATGCCCAGCCGGTACAACCCAATCGCCGTTTAGGTTCGAGTACGGTGAAGTTAACGTTTGGTGCGCGACACCCATCAGGTTCTCACTGTTTAACTCCGTTTCACTACGAACTTTACTTGAGGCATCAGAGATGTAATTGCCGATTTTTGTATGTGCAATCGGCTCGCCATTGATCAGGAATTGATGGTTTTGGTAGCTGATCGTATCCCCAGGTAGACCAACGCAGCGCTTAATAAAAGTGGCTCCCACAATTGCCAAATCGTCTTTGCGTTGTTCTTCGGTCATTGGATGATCAAACTCTGGCAAACGTGCAGGGCGCCGAAAAATCACTACTTCCCCGCGCTTGGGTTTACCAAGGTCAAGAATTTTCTGATTGGTTACGGGTAGGCGTAGTCCATAAGCAAACTTGTTGACGACAATGAAATCCCCGACGAGCAGTGTGGGCATCATCGATCCGCTTGGGATTTGGA
>JAYVAQ010000171.1:0-3052 GCA_043750875.1 Rhodanobacteraceae bacterium | reverse complement strand
AGCCGTATTTTGACGAAACCAAATTTGTCGTCACCGACACTGTCAAGGCGATTGAGATCGAAATTTTATAAGCCCCGATCCTAAATTCACCTTGTCCGGACTTAGCCATGCTGCGTCGAAATTTACTGCAACTTTTAGGGGGTTTATCGCTAGGTGCATTGGCTAGCCCAGTGCTAGCTAAGGCGATTGCAACGCCCCCGATCAACGCACTTAGGGAAACCGCGCGCCGCTTTGCCGCTGCGCGTAAAACCCATCCGTTTCTGGCGGGTTGGGAAAGCGTTGCCCAGGGTGGTACCGCCAAGGTGTCAGCCACGCTGTCAGGCCGATGGCCGAAAGCGCTGCGCGGCACGTTGCTGCGCAATGGCCCAGGCTTGTTTGACCGTGCCGGGCAGCGCTACCAACATTGGTTTGATGGCGATGGCTTAATTCAATCATGGAACATCAGCGATACCGGCGTCACGCACCAATCTCGTTTTGTCAACACTGAAAAATTTGCCCGAGAAAGCCGCTCGGGACGATTCGAAGTGATGGCCGCAGGCACCACAATCCCGAACGCGCGCGCAATTGGCGGGCCGGATGATCTGAACACCGCAAATACCTCGGTGTTGCAAATCGGCGGCAAAACTTACGCGCTGTGGGAAGCGGGCAGCGCGTATGAGATCGATCCAGAAACACTGACTACGCGAGGTGCGAAAGTTTGGCGCGATGATTTAGAAGGCGCGGCGTTTTCCGCGCATCCACTGTATGAAAAAGATGGCTCAGTCTGGAATTTTGGCTTATTTGATTCCAAGCTGATCGTTTATCAAATTGGCAGCGATGGCGTGCTCAAGCAAGCCCAGTTGATTCAATTGCCGCACGGCGGCTACATGCACAGTTTCTGCGCTAGCGAATCAAAGCTGGTGTTTGTGATCGCGCCGCTTTTGACGGTGCGCGATGCGGGCAGCTTTTTTGAAGGCTTAGGCTGGCAGCCAGAACTGGGTAGTTTGATGGTAGTTGTGCCCAAATCTGACTTAACTAAGCCACGTTTCGCCGAGTTTCAATCAGGTGCTTCATATCATTATAGCGATGCTTGGGATGAAGCCGATGGCACGCTGGCCATGCGCGCCTGCTGGTATGACGCCGGATCTGCGTTTGGTTCTCCGTTTGCCGAATATGTGCAGGGCCATACTAAATTGGTCGCGTCCGATGGTTCGGATTTAGTCGAAATTCGGCTTGCGCCTGGGGCAAAGCATGCTGTGCTGCAAAGGCTTGGCATTGGTCGGGTCGAGTTTCCGATGCCGACTCGATTAATGCAGAAATCAAGCGCGATCTATTTGCAGGGCCACGCAAATCATCCAAATGGCGCATTGTCTGGCGTTTTGAGCTTGGATAAGTCAGGCGCAAAGTTTGGCCACTTTGATTTTGGCGATGACTTCATTTTGGAGGAGCAGCTCTACGTTCGCGCAGATAACAAACGCTACGCGCTGGGCACAATATTCAACGCAAAAAAAGCACGAACCGGATTAGTCCTTATGGATTTAGAGCGTTTGGCGGATGGCCCAATCGCGCAAGCTTGGTTAGAGCGGGCGATGCCGCTCGGGTTTCATGGCACGTTTTTGCCAACGTAAAGCCTGCAGCGGGGTATGAAGATTCGTCGGCAGTGATGCGACATTGTCCGCGCAGCCCATTATCCTTGAGTACATTTTCGTATGTGCTCAAGGAGCTTAGCTGATGGCTTTCGAAATTCAACCCCCGATACTTCAAACGTCTATGGTGCGGCCCAGAGACTTTCAAATACAGCGCGAATGCTTGTCAAACACGCGCTTTGTTGATTTGGCGTTGCTTGAGCTTGCCGATTTAGCGCCTGGCGAGCTGCTGTTACGGATATCTTGTGTGGCGCTGAGTGCCAATAACATCACTTACGCCGTTTTGGGTGATCGCATGGGCTACTGGAAGTTTTTCCCGACCACAGCGGCCGATGCCGGTTGGGGCAGGTTGCCCGTTTGGGGTTTTGCCGATGTCGTGCACTCGGCGCATCCTGAAATTGCGGCGGGTGAGCGGATTTATGGTTATTTGCCCCTGAGTACGCATCTTAAAGTGTTGGCGGGCCGCGTTTCGGCAAAAGGTTTTATTGATGTCAGCGCGCATCGCGCCGCGCTGCCAGCGGTTTATCAGCAATATCGACGCTGCGCCCAGGATCAAAATTATTCGCCGGAGCGGGAAGACCTGCAGGCTATTTTACTGCCGCTATTGTTCACGGCTTTCCTGCTGGCGGACGAAATTTGCGCGCGCATTCCACCGGGTAAAAGCAACGTACTGTTGACCTCGGCATCGTCAAAAACCGCGCTGGCGACCGCGTTTTTGCTGCAGGCACTGCGCCCGGCGGGGTGCGAAATCATCGCATTGACCTCGGCGAAACACTTGGAATTTGTGCGCGCACGCGGTTGCTTTGACCGGGTGCTGGAATACGCTGACGTGGAAAGCCTAGCGCCGGACCAATCCACCATCGCCGTGGATTTCAGCGGCAATTTGGCGCTCATGGCGCGTATTCATGGGCATTGCCAAGGATTACAACACAGCTTAAGAATTGGCGTAACGCATTGGCACGAGGCCGTAGCGACGGGAAGTGAAAGAAGTGCCATGCCTAGTCCAAAACCTGAGCTATTTTTTGCGCCTGAGTACGCGCGTTTACGCGTTGCGACCTGGGGTGCTACTGAATTCGAGCGTCGCACCAGCGGTGCATGGCTGGCGATGTTGAACTGGGCGGAGAGTTGGCTAATGGTCCGAACTGAGATCGGTGAAGCGGCAATCGCGGACTCCTACTTAGCCGCGCTCAATGGCGTAGCTCCCACAGATGTAGGGCAGATGTTAGCGTTCTAGAAATTGCAGGAAAGTTGCCAACTACGTCACGTTTTTGGGGGTGCAACTTATTTATTTTACGTTAAGTCATTTTTAAGTCATAAAGTTCTTCCGCTAAAGCTAGTACTCTAGCGGGCTACCCCCCTACAGTTTGCGTTCAAGGAAAACCATGAAAAAGTGTAAAAAAAGTAATTCCAGCATTGGTTGGCGGAAG
>JAYVAQ010000170.1:0-3204 GCA_043750875.1 Rhodanobacteraceae bacterium | reverse complement strand
GTAGTTTCAAGCGCATGTAAGCTATGGCCATACAAAGAAAAAACCATGTTAGTTGCATTCGCCTATGACGAAGGAGTGCAAGAAGAAAAAACAATTGTTGCCGCAATTCTAAATAAATCCATGCTGGTAACAGCTCATTACAAAGAAAGATCTATTGAGGGTGTAGGTCAAACGTACGGCCCGGATAGTTTTACTTTAGATACGGCTAAATACGATCTTGCCCATGGAGTTCGAGCATTTGGTTTGCGGTTTAGCTCTTTTGGTCCAGTAGCTAATCTCGCAGAGTCTAATAATTCTGATTATTTAACTTTATTCATGCAGAAAGACAAAATACTAAACCCTGTCTTTTCTGACTTCATGGAATACCAAAACGCTCTTATCGGCGTTCTTGGATATCCGACTGGACATGAATTCATCGAGAATGGTACTAAAACTATATCCATATCAACGTCATCAACCAATGGCTACGCTGATCTTATTATCACCGAAACAATTAAGTATGATGGCGATGAAGAAGATCGGCCTCCGGAGATAAATCGCGCCAATCGAACTGTGAAAGTAATTCATAAATATGACCGTAATAGATACAGATAAACGAGTATTTTTTCCATGCCCAACTACGAATTTCAAGCTAACCATGAGGCATTCGGCGGCATCGCGCTACCATTGGTTTTCGGGCCGCATGTAGGCTGAGTTCAACGTTGAGCTTCCACATGAGAAATAGTCGCGGTGGGTTTCAACCAGCGCGCTTCTGGCCAGCACCCACTCTAGACAAGGTGGAATTTATTTTTCCAAACGATGATCTCCGTACCACTGGTTTCTCGTATGTGATCTGGAAGGCCAACTCCGCCCGGTAATTTCGGTTAGTTCAGCCTTGCATACCCACCCCAACAAGGAATACCGATGAACACCGAATCCAAAAACAATGCCCAATCCGTTTCGGCGGTGACTGAAACGACCCAGTCAGCGTTTATTGCTGCAACCGACTCAGTGCAAGACCTAACGCCACCCCAGCTAGATGCGATCAAAGGCGGACCTGGCGGGGGCGGCGGCATCTGGCTCAACCACAATGAAACCGCCGCCAGCGACAGCGATACGAACGAATCTGCGCCAGTCGCAGGAGGCGTCGATACTACCGACGTCATCCCAGCGCAAGACCTAACGCCACCCCAGCAGGAAGTAATTAAGGGCGGACCGAGCGGTGCAAACGGTGGTGTTTGGCTCAATCACAACGAAGTCACTGCTAGCGACGCGACCTAATTATATTCGCGGCCATCACGCGGCGACTGATCGACATGCGGTTGCGTTAGTGTGTAAGCGCGTAACCGCAGTCGGAGGTCGATTTAGCGCTGCACGACTTTCTAATCACCAGCGCGGCTACGCAGGTCATTGCGCAACGCCAATTCCAGCTTCGGCGGTCGTATTTGGGCTGAAAACGCGCTTTCCCTTGTCCACACGGAGGCACGTATGGGCGCATTAAAGCCGACCGCAGGGCCAGAGTTAGACGAAGCTGCTGCACGCCGACGGCTTTTGCCGGCATTTATCGCAGCGGGCCGCACCTGGGCGGTCGGTGATGTGTTGGCGCTTGCCACCAGTGTGCTGGCTGAGCCAACGCAAGTGGCCGCAAGTGCTGCCTTGGCAGCACGCTTAACATCAACAAGTGCTGCCTTGGCAGCACGCTTAACATCAACAAGTGCTGCCTTAGCACGCCCCATATCGACAAGCGCGCCAAGTGCGATTGACGAGGCGGCGGTTGACGCCGCAGTGCGGGACTTTCGCTACGAGTACGGCTTAATCAGCGCCGAGGAATGCACCGCTTGGCTGGCGACGCGTGGGCTCAACTTTGCCGAGCTGCGCGCGAGCATACGGCGGCGCTTGGCGCGAAGCTCGGCACCTACTCAAGCAGCGGCTGATATCGACCTGCTGCTGGGCAGCGCGTTTACTCAAGCCGCGCAGGCTCTGGCGGTGCGGATCGCTGCGGCAATCGAAGCGCAGGCTTTGCCGGAATCAGCACCTACGGCGTGCTGGCCGGAAGTTGAGGCCTGCTATCAGCGCTTTGTGTCGGTCACAACCACAGCGGCCGCGCGCGAACGCGTGCTGGCCCTGGACCGATTGCACTGGCTGCAGGTGGAATGCGAGGTGCTTGAGTTTGATCAGCTAGACGCCGCGCGGGAGGCGCGCCACTGTGTCGACGACGGGCAGAGTTTGAGTGAAATTGCCGCCTTAGGCCGCTTTGCGCACCGCAGCGGCCGCTGGCTGGTGCCGGCACTGCCGAAAGGCTGGGCGCAGGCTTTGTTCCGCATCCGGCCTGGGCTGGTCAGCCAGCCAATTGCCGAGGGGGAACGCGTGCTATTGCTTGGCTTTACCCGTTTAATCGAGCCGAGCCTGAGCGACCCGGAAATCGCTGCGGGTATTAATAACGCCGTTCTGCAGCCGGCGCTGCAAGCGCTGCTCGCACGCCATATTCAGTGGCTGTTGCCGGGAATTGAAATGCCTCAATCTGCGTGATCTCTGGCACCTCAATCCCACGTATGAAGCTTTATTTGAGCATCCGCTTTTTATGAAGCAATCGCCACATCAATAAGGCTAGGAGACAAGCAGTGCGCAGCAGCGACCGTCAATGAGCTTGCCTATACCAAATATGCCTATGCCAAATGCGGCCAACAGCGCTAGCGAGCGCATCGAAAGCCTGCATGCGCAGGCCAATCGTTTTTGCGCGCAGGGCCACTATCAGCCCGCTCGGATCGCGTTCGAGCAGGCGCTGGCGCTGGCTGAGAGCGTATTAGGTGCGCAGGCGCTAGAGCTGGTGCCACTACTGAACAACCGCGCGGTGCTGGGCAAGTACAGCGGCGATTTCGACGCGGCACAGGCCTGCTACGAACGCGCGCTCAGCATTGCAGCACAGCACTTAGGCCCCGAGCACGCGCAGCTTGCCACGCTGTATCACAACCTCGGCGGTTTGGCGCACGCACGCGGCGAATATCAGCGCGGTGAACCTCTGGCGCGCCGTGCGGTCGAAATTCGCCAGCTTGCACTCGGGCCTAACCACATTTTGGTATTGGCCGATCAGGTCGCTTGGGCCGGTTTGCTGGATGGCCTCAAACGCTTTGATGAGTCCGAGCCAATCTATCGGCGCGCGCTAGCCGTCTATGAAGCGCTTGGCGATGACGCGGAAATCGCAGTCACACTGAATAATTTAGCCAC
>JAYVAQ010000169.1:0-14740 GCA_043750875.1 Rhodanobacteraceae bacterium | reverse complement strand
GGATACACCAAGTTACCGCTTCGTTGTTTGCAATCAGGGACAGCGAACTCACTTCGGTGCTAGTTGCGGTGCGACCATTTTCTGTGCAGGCAAAGCTGTTCGCGGCGTCGTTAAAGTCCATGCGTAATCGGCCGCTAAACGCTGGATCGGGCTGAGCCGCCCCATTTACCGTTAGAAAGCGCCCTAGGCTTGAACTAACGCCGGAAGCCAGCGTATTGCTATCTGCGAGTAACACGCCATCAACGATTTTACCGAGGCTAATGTAGTACTCAGGCAAACCTTGCGCATCGTAGGTATAACTGGTGACTAACACGCGATCAAAGCCGCCTAAATTTCCCGCCGGCTGAATATCAAACCCATGACCGGAACGGGCGGGATCAAACCAGTTGCCCGCATAAAACCCGGCAGGCGGTGGCGCTATTTTCGGGGTGTTTGACCAACCGATGTCGGCAAGTTGCCCTATGGCTATACCCAAATTTTTGGCGCTGGAATAACGCGGCGCCATTAGCTCAGTGGAGAAAGTATTTAAGTCCAAGTGCCCGATGCTAGAGCCTGCCGAAAATGCGCTTGGCGCATGCATGCGTATGCCTTGTTCACCAGAAAGTACCTGCAAAGGTGATCGGCTGAGTGTTTCTGGACCCACCCATTGCACATTGTTGGAAGTAAATGCGGCCAGCCGTTCTGAGTCGCTTAAACGTGCAAAGGATTTCGGCGTAGCGCTCGCGCCATTAATCAAATTGCGGCTGTAGGCGTCATCGCGGTCGCGTAGTTCTTGCCCGCTTTCGCTTAGCAAGTCTAAATAGCCCAAGCCGTGCGTTATTTCGTGAATCGCGACGGAGCTGAAGTCGATATCTTGGGAAAAAGCATTGCTGGTGGTACCGTAATAAAAACTGGTTGCGCCCAAGGCTTGCGGCGTGTCAATCAAAGAGTTAAAGGTAATGGTCAAATCGGGTGACGTTCCGCAGGGGCCGCCCTGTGCTTTACAACTACCTGCACCTAATGCGCGACCCGTCGGCGCAACTGCGACCCAGGTGTATCGAGGTAAAAATGGTGTGGCGCGCACCGGAAAATAATCATTGCCTGATTTGACAGTAAAAGTTGGATCATTAATTGCAAACGACTGTGGGCCTGCTTTCGCTAACGTCGTGACATTGCCTGAGCCCAAGTCATCCCAACAAGCCTGCACGACAATGGGCGCTTCCGAGTTAATTTGATTGGCGAGTTGCTGAGCTGCAGCAAGCAGCGCATTTCGCCGTTTTTGCCCCAAATTTGCGCCGGTATTTCCAGGTGCCGTAAACCCTGCTGGGTTGCTAGGGTCGTTCCAGGGTGCCAGATCGCATTTGCATTGCGCATCGCCCGCCTCGCATGGTAAATCGAAACGGACTTGAATCTGTGTAGGCGTCACAGGTGGGTTGAGTGTCAGTTTCAAAGTTGCCGTGCTGGCACGGCTATCGCCATTGAAAACCGATACGAAATAGCGGCCAGCGACCGGCGGGCGAACCGAGCTATTGGTCACTAGAATGGACTCCGCTGCATCCGCGCTAATGGACCAATACTGCGCATACTCGGCAAGTTCATCAAAACTCAAAGCTTGGTCGTAGCTATTTTTACTGAGAAAGTTATTGCCTTGACGCAAAAAGAGATCGATATCGCCACTTGCGGCGTTACCGCTAAGCTCTACTTTGAAGCGGGTGGTGCCTGATGGCACATCAAAAAAAAACACCGTGGTAAAGCTAGAGCCAGTCAGGGTGAATGCCTTCGCTTGTTGGTCCGAGAGCGAGATGCTATTGGCAGTTTGCGCAGATGCGATATTGAGGCAAAAAAGTACCGCAAGCGCACATACAAAAGCGGGCAACGCTCTCATTTTTTTTGCTCGTTGAGTGCTGATGCATGGTTTTCTGCGCGGTGTGTTTCGCAGTTTAACTGCACGCGGCCATCCGCGCGGATTGAGGCGGTACTTACACTCACTACGCGCGTTTTAAGCACGCTTTGATCAAGGTGTTTGCCAAAGCCCTCAGCTTTGTTAGCACTTTCGCGCGCTGGCGTGCTTTGCACTTGAATCGGCGCGCTTGTTGCCGCAGCTACCGCAAGCGCCAGTGAAATTAAAGATTGCATCTAAAAATCTCGTCAAATTGGATGGCAAAATTGGTGTGCCAAATTTTTTGGGATTTGGTGCTTTAGCGTGTACCAAACACCACAATGGTTTTTCCAGCCGCAGTAATTTTACCGTCTTTTTCCAGCTGCTTCAGAACTCGGCCAACCATTTCGCGGGAGCAACCGACAATACGGCTGATTTCTTGGCGCGATATGCGAATTTGTGAGCCCAATGGGTGGGTCATGGCATCGGGCTCTTTGCACAAATCAACCAAGGTGCTGGCAATGCGACTGGTAACGTCCATAAAGGCCAAGCGCGACACTTTTCGACTGGTATGCAGCAGGCGCTTGGTCAATTGCGTGCCGATCATAAATAGAATGCGCGTCGCTTCGTCTTTTAGCGGGCCATCAAATAGTTGAAATAGGCGCTCATAGCTGATTTCCGCCAATTCCACCGGCGTACGCGCACGCACCAAAACTTCGCGCCGCTCGGGCTCCATAAACAGGCCCATCTCGCCAATGAATTCACCGGCATTAACATAGGCCAGAATTAGTTCGCGCCCTTCTTCATCTTCACTCATGACCGCTAGCGAGCCATCAATCACGTAATAAAGCGTGTTCGCAACATCGCCGGGACGAATGATCGGGGATTTGTTCGGGTATTTGCGCCGGTGGCATTCAAGCAAAAACCGCTCGATATGGTGCGGCTGCGGCGCCAGCGGACGCAATTCTGCCAATTTTTTGATCGTCGCCTGTACCGAATAGCGCAGCGTGGTTTTGGGCATATTTTCAGCGTCAGGTTTGGACGAGACGATCGATCCGATGGATTGCGACATGGCTCACAGTTTGCTTTGGCGACAGTCTTGCTTTTTATCACGTTCGCTGCATTTTCGTTAGCACCGCAAGCCACCATGCTGTTAATTTGCTGGCAAACGTCGAGCCGACCGAACCCTGATTTGTCAATTGCGCCGGCGAAACCCCGCCGCTACTTGACCCCGATCAGCCCTACATGGCCCGCCGTGCGATACAGGTTGCCTCCGGCATCGCCTGTGTTGAAAAAGTGAATGCTTTTGCACTGGCGCTTGATTTGCGCGACATTTGTAAAAACCGAGTACGAATAGGCAAGGCCATCGCCTTCAGAAATGCTGTAACCCCGTCCACGCGTCTTAACTAGATTTGCTAGGGGCCACAAACCAAGCATGTCAATAATTTGTTTCACCGTTCGGGCAAACCACGAGCCCTGACCAAAGTTATTGGAATCAGAAATAAAAATTGCCTTATTCGCGACTCGCAGCATTTCCGCGATAGCCCGCTCGGGCGTTTTGATGTGGTGCAATACGCCAAATTCGCAGACCATATCGAATTGGTTTGCGTCAAATTGCAGGGCTAGTGCGTCGCCTCCCGCAAGTTCTGTGGGCGATATGCCTTTGGAATAAGCAATTTCACGCAGTTCTTTCACCGGCTCTACACCTCGGATCAAAATATGAGGACGCATGGTTTTCATGTACCCGATAGCTCGTCCAGTTCCGGAGCCGATTTCAAGGATCGACTTAACGCCGAGAAAATCAACCGCAGCAAGCATGATGCACAGCGCGAAATAATGTTCGTCTCGCGCGTGAACATGCATTTCATCGTATTTCTCAGCAGTCTCAGCGTAGTAGCGCTGCTGTAACACCACCTCGGGACTAATTTTTGGTTCCACAGTGATGGTCTCAAATTTACCCAGTTCGGTCGATGATAGCGACGCCTTGTTTACAGTGCCAACGAATCCTGCTGACAGCTTGCTGTACTTTGCGGGCAATACTGAGCCTTTACTAGTTCAAAACTTTGATGCCGGTAGATGTGTACTTTCCCTATTTCCCTATTTCCCTATTTCCCTATTTTCCTATTTTCCTATTTTCCGACGAGCCTAAGCCGTCGGGGGCACCAAACAATAAATAATCCAATCCTTGCCAGCGATAGCGCTGCAAATCTACGCGCTTATCCGCGACGATGCCTTCTTGACGCAGCCGTTCCAGTTGGCCGGGGACTGCGCAACTGCCATCTGCGCGCAGTACACGCCACCAGGGCAGCGTTTGTTTTACCGTGTCGCCTTGCGGCGAGACTTTCTTTTCCGTGTCGCCTTGCGGCGAGACTTTCTTTTCCGTGTCGCCTTGCGGCGAGACTTTCTTTTCCGTGTCGCCTTGCGGCGAGACTTCACCCGGATCGCGCAATACCCGCACCACTAGGCGTGCGCCGCGCGCTATGCCTGCTAATTCAGCTACTTGGCCGTAGCTTGCGACTTGTCCGGGTGGAATTTCGCAAATCACCGCGATAATTTTTTTCTTGCGCTCACTAAAGCTGGGTACCATCAGCGCAGGGCCCGAACAGATTGAGTTTGGGGAAATGTGCGTAGCAGTCCGCCAACGGTGGAAAACTGCGAAGCTAAATCGGTAAATTTCGGTTTGAGGGTGCTAGTCATGCAAAATTTTGAAGATATCCGCGCGTGGGCCGCAGCAAAGTACCAGCTTAGGGACAATGAGGCATTCCTGCTGAGTTTTGATGTGGCGATTTTAGGCGAAGGCCGCAAGCAGGGCATGTATATCGCCGAGCTAGATTGCGAAGACGGCACTAAAATCGCGCGCGTGTCGACGCCTATTTCGCGCACCGCGCGGGTCAATTCCGAGCGCTGTCTGCGCTTTAATTGGGCACAGCGCGTGGGTTATTTGGCCTATGGTGAGTTGGACGACCAAGAATGGCTGCACCTATGCGAAAACCGGCCTTATCCGGGCTTGAGCGCACCTGAACTTGATCGCATCATGCGCGAACTTGCGCCCTTGGCCGACAAACTAGAACGCGCTTTTGCTGGGCACGACCACACATGAGGCTTGTACTGGCATGTTTGTGTGTCATGGCGACGCTGACAGGTACTGAGGTTTTTGCAAAAACCGCAGTTCACGATGCTGCAGTCATGCAACAAACCGAGCTTGCCAGTATCTCAGATGATGAAATCGCGCTGCCGCGCGGTTTAAGCCGCGCAGAGCGGCTGTATTGGCGCTTGCCCAGCGTCATCGCATTGGCGTTGGCGCCGCCACCGCAGCCGGTGCGTGCGCCTGCCGAATATGAGGCAAATGACGGGCTGCTGATGCGCTGGGGTAGTTTCAATAGCGTCATTACCGAGATTTCGCTGGCAGTTACGACTAGCAATGGTTATCACGGTGCGCCCGCACCGAAGGTTTTTTTGCTGGTAAGCAGTGCTGCGCAACAAAATTCAGCGAGCACAACTTTGGCTGCGGCGGGCGTGGTTATGGCGCGTGTACAGTTTGTTATTGCGCCAAGCAACAGCGTTTGGATGCGCGATTACGGCCCGCGCTTTGTTAACAGCGCAGGCATTCGTGGCCTGATTGATCATGTCTACAATCGGCCACGGCCCTTGGACGATGCGGTTCCGGCTGCCGTAAGCGCTCTGTTTGAAGCACCCACTTATGCGCTGCCGCTCATTCACGGCGGTGGTAATTTTCATTTGTTCGACGACACCCAAGCTTACATGACTCAGCTGGTGGTCAATGAAAATCCGGGCGTGACGGCAGAGCAAATCAAAAGCTATTACCGTGACTACCAGGGCTTAGACTTGACCATTACACCAGTGTTTCCGGAGAGTTTTGACGCCACCGGGCATATTGATATGTGGATGCTGCCGGTGGCCAGGCGGCGCGTGATTATCAGCGAATACCCGACCACGGGCGGAGTCTATAGCGTGCCGCGCCAGGTCAGTGAAGACACTGCGGCGCTGATGGCAAGCCGTGGTTATCAGGTTTTGCGCACGCCCGGCTGGCAAGGCAGTAATGGCGCGCATTACACCTATGCCAACTCGGTAGTGATGAATTCTAAAGTTCTGATGTGTAGATTCTCCGGTGAAGACGCACGGAATGCGCAAGCACTAGCGGTGTTTCAACAGGCCTTTCCAACACGCGAAATCGTTACCATCGATTGCAGCGCGATCATTGCCTCTGCTGGAGCGATACATTGCATTGTGATGCACGTTAGTACCCCGCTCATTGCGATGAGTGGTTTTGAAGATTAGCAAGCTCAAAGATGTTGGAAGCTTCAAGCGGAGGCGCGTTTTTCATCATGATCAGTAAAATTGAGTGATGCGGATCCTACAAGTCAAAGTCAAACCAAAATCCCGAGTCAGTGCGTTCACCGCGCAAGCCGACGGCACTTGGCTTGCCGAGGTCAAAGCGCTGCTGATCGATGGCAAAGCCAATGCCGAACTGATTCGGCTGATTGTCGAACACTTTGACGTTACTAAAGCCAGTGTCGCGGTAAAATCCAGTGCCAGCGGGCGTTTGAAATTGATCACAGTCGATGCTTAGGAACGGCGCATGAGTAGCGATAAATCAAGCGGCAAATCCCAAGCGATCAAAGTATTTATTTCGCTCGAACATGCATGCGGCTATTACCCAGATCGCATTGCGCAAAATTTGGTGCTGGATCCCATTGCCGAAGGCCAAAAAGGGCTTTACGACGCCGCAATTACGCGTGGGTTTAGACGCGGCGGCGGGCATATTTACCGGCCGCATTGCGCGCAATGCAGCGCATGCGTCGCCAGCCGCATTGATGTGCTGAAATTTAGCCCAAGCCGCGCACAGCGGCGTTGTTTGAAGCTCAATGCGGATTTGCGTGTCATCCGTTGCCCTGCGGTATTGCGCGATGAATATTTTGCGTTGTATCAACGCTATCTCGCCGGTCGGCATTTGGGCGGTGGTATGGACGAGCCTAGCGAGGAGGACTTTAGTCGCTTCCTGCTCTCCAAATGGTCCAGCACCGAGTTCATTGAACTTCGTTTGGGCGAACGCTTGCTCGGCGTCGCCGTCACCGACGTTACCCGTGCCGGTCTTTCAGCGGTGTATTGTTTTTATGACCCAACTGAGGCGAAACGCAGCTTGGGTGTATTCGCGATTTTGAGCCAAATTGAAGCCGCAAAGTCAGCCGGGATATCCCATCTATATTTGGGCTTTTGGCTCAATGGACATACAAAAATGCATTACAAATCAAGCTACAGTGGCCTAGAACTATTGACTGGCGGCGAATGGCGCGCGTTTGACGCACGCACGCTACGGAGTGCATCAGCGTGACCGATTCGTCGGTAGCGCCATCGGAAAAATCCTTGTGGGCAGAACGTGGCTTCACCATCGCTAGCTTTAATATCCAAGCCGGGGCGCGCGCGGATCGCTATCACGACTATGTGACCAAGGCTTGGCAACATGTGCTGTCCGGCCCGAGTAAGTCCACTAATTTGGTGGCAATCGCGAAAGCCATTGCCGAGTTTGATTTGGTTTGTTTGCAAGAAGCCGATGGCGGCAGCACGCGCTCAGCGTTCGTGCATCAAGCGCATCGGCTGGCGAACTTAGCCAATTTTGGCACCGTACTTGATCAACGTAATCGCAAAGTCGGGCTAAAGCATTTGCCGTTTTCGTGCTCGGGCAACGCGGTTTTGGCGCGTCAGGGCTGCAGTGATTGGAAAGAACATCCGCTGCCCGGAACGGTCAAAGGCCGCGGCGTGATTGCCGCAAGTTTTGAGGGCGTGCGCGTGTTTAATTTGCATCTGTCATTGACCGCGAACGCGCAGCGCATCCAACTGGACTACATCGCCGAGCAAATTGCGCTGTTGCCTAAAGCCGAACCGGTAATCGTCACCGGTGATTTTAATGCCACGCCCGAGGCGCCGGCGGTGCGCGCATTTATTGAAACGCTCAATCTGCAAATGGCACCAACCGCCGCGACATTTCCAAGCTGGGCACCCAAGCGCCAAATCGATTTGGTTTTGTATCGCGGGCTCAAACTTAAACGCAGCTGGACTTTGCCGGTGCTGGCCTCGGATCATTTAGGCGTGGCAGCAGAATTTGCGGCAGGCAAGAGCTAAGTAATTGATTCCACTTGGTTTTTACCCAACGAAAAATCTCGGGTATCGAACGATTGTTTATTCACCGTAGCAAACGAAGGTTTTTATGCCGCAAAACTTCAGCACCTTAAATTATCTGACCCTGGGCTGCACCGTGTTGCTGCTCAGTTGCCGCGCCAGCTGCGACGAAGTGTCAGATCGCATTCAAGCGCAACAGCGGCAACAGCAATCCGATGCGCAACAAGGCTATATGCACCAGCAACAGCAGCAAGCCGAAGCGGATGCCTATTGGGCCGAGAACGGTGCTGCGATCATGGCCGCAGAAGCCGAACGCCGGCAGCAGCGTCAGGCTGCACTCAATGACGATGACTTCAACCGTACTACCGATTGGTGGGGTGCGATTTCCGTGAACGTACACACTGGCGCTTGGGGCAACTCGCTGCACCGTAGTAGCGGTACACAAGCGATGCAGGACGTGAAATCTGTGTGCCCAGAAAAAGACTGCGCGCTGTTGGCGCTGTTTCGTAACACCTGCGTTGCGGGCGTTACCAATGCCGCAGGCAGTGCATTTTGGGCAGACGACGTCAGGCCAAGCACGGCGCTGAATTTGGCTATGAAAAAATGTAAACTGGATCCTGCATCAGGCCGCAGCTGCGAGGCGCCGAAAGATTTCAATGTCTGCAGCGGTTACGCCTATCAAAAGTACGCGGGCAAGCTGTCAAACTACAATCGCGGCGGCCTGATCGGCATGTTGGCACCTAGCATAAGCAATATCCCTGACCTAGCCGCGCCTGAAGTGTTTTACAACCCTGGCTTGGTGCAATTTACTGGGCAGACTAGCAGCGTGCGGGCAGGCAGTGCCGATGCCGCATTGCTTAGCAATAGCCGCATGCAAACCCCAGGTGCAATGCCACCGCTTTGGGGTGCGATTGCGACCGGATCAGGCGGCTTGGGACTAGGGATGGGTTTGACGGAGGCAATCGCGCAAGCCGATGCGTTGCAAAAATGCACCGGCGACTGCGTCATCAAATTTAGTTACGAGGGCGATATTTGTATCGCCACCGGCACTGGCAAAACCGCCGACGGCAAAGTCGTTACTGGCATTGATGCCGCCAAAACCAAAGCATTGGTAGAGGCCAGCGTGCACAAGAGCTGTGCGGATCAAGGCATGGTGTGCACAATTGCTTCGGTGGATTGTTTGGATTTGACGCCGTAGCTAAAACTCGGAAGGGTTTAATCTCTGCCGCACCGCTTTCGCCGCCCCAAGCGAGTCCAGCTATACTTGTTCGCTAGCCGTACCCGGCACAAGGAAGTCCATGAACCCAGCTCAGCGCCATACCCTCGACGATATTCTGAAATTTGCGCCAGTGCTGCCGGTGCTCAGCATCACTCATCTTGACGATGCGGTGCCGTTGGCGCGGGCACTTTGTGCGGGTGGCTTGCGGGTTTTGGAAATCACTTTGCGTAGCGATATTGCGCTGGCGGCAATCACGAAAATTGCCCACGCTGTGCCCGAGGCAATTGTGGGCGCTGGTACGGTGCTGAATGCCGCGCATTTGCAACAGGTCACGGCGGCAGGCGCGCGCTTTGCGATTTCGCCAGGTGCCACGCCAGCCTTGCTGACGGCGGGATTAAGCTCGGCGATTCCGCTGTTGCCCGGCATTGCCACCGCAAGCGAGATCATGCTCGGACTAGACGCTGGTTACACGCGTTTCAAATTTTTCCCGGCGGAATCCTCGGGCGGTATCAACGCCATTAAATCCTTTGCTGGCCCATTCAAAGATGTGCGTTTTTGCCCCACCGGCGGCATTGATGCGGCGCTGGCGCCGCACTATCTGAAGCTCGGCAATGTGATCACGGTCGGCGGCTCTTGGATGGCACCCAGCGCATTGATTGCCGCGAAAGATTGGGCCGGTATCACTGAACTGGCGCGCGCTTGTACGCGACTAGTTGCTTAACCGATGAAACAAGCGACCTCGTTTGATATTGCCTATCGCGCGGGCGTTTCCCAAGCGACAGTTTCGCGCGCGTTGAGTGGCAGCAATTTAGTCAGCGCGGAAACCCGCAAACGTATCCAAGCGATCGCCGAGGAGCTGCACTATAAAGTCGATAAAAACGCCTCTAGTTTGCGCCGCCAACATTCAGCCACGTTGGCGCTACTGCTGTTTGAGGATCCGACCAGCGATGATTCACTGATCAATCCATTTTTCCTAAGCATGCTTGGCCAAATCACCCGCGCCAGCGCTAGAGTGGGCTACGATTTGTTAATTTCCTTCCAACAGCTTTCACAAGATTGGCACGCCGAATACCAAGACAGCCACAAGGCCGACGGCCTCATTCTGTTGGGTTACGGTAATTATTTGGCGGCTCGCGAACGGCTGGAACGGTTGCAACAACAGGGCACGCATTTTGTCCGTTGGGGCGGCGTGGTCGAAGGTCAGCCGGGCATTTCCATTGGCTGCGATAATGTTGCGGGTGGCGAGCTGGCCTGCAGCCATTTATTGGCACAGGGCCGAAAGCGCCTTGTGTTTCTGGGCGATACTTCCGCTGGTGCGCCTGAATTTCAGGATCGCTTCTTTGGCTATCAAGCGGCGTGCGCGAAGGCCGGCATTGACGCACCGGCTGAGCTACACGCACAGGCGTGTGATTCCACCGAAACCATTGGCTTTGATGCTATCAATACCTTGCTTGATCGCGGCACCACTTTCGACGGCATTTTTGCCGCCAGTGATTTACTCGCCTTTGGCGCGATGCGTGCGTTGACGCAGCGCGGGCTAAAAGTGCCGCACGATGTCGCTGTGGTTGGTTACGACGATATTCCGGCGGCTCGCTATTCCAACCCGCCGCTGACCACAATTTTGCAAGACACCAAATCCGCTGGGCAATTGCTGGTGGAAACCCTAGTTCGGCTAATTCGGCGCGAGCCCGCAGTCAATCACATGCTGTCGCCCAAATTGGTGGTGCGCCAATCGTGCGGTTCTAGTTCGCTGTCAGCGTCCTAGTCCAGCGGTTTTGTTGGCACCTGCGCCACTAAATCGCCATCGTGAAAGCTCAGGCAAATCTGGCTAGGGCGGGCAACGTGATCGACGCTACTCAGCACGCTGCCCGCTTGCGTGCCATCCAGTGCGCGTACTAAAACATAGCCGCGCTCCAGCGTGCGCTTGGGGCTTGTGCCTGCGAGTGCGGCATGAAAAAGTGCTAGTTTTTGCTGCAAGAGGGCGATTTTTTGGCTAGTCAGCAGCGCTAAGCGGGCTTGCGTGGCCGCTAATTTCGCATAAGACGCATGCAGCTGCGCGCCCGGATGCTGGTTAGTAAGCCGAGTACTTGCGCCCGCAAGTCGATCTCGCGCAACACTTTGCGCAAGTGCGCCCGCCCGCAGCAATGCAACCCGGGCGCGCGCCAAACGCTCGCAAGCAGCGCGCAAGCGTTGCTGCGGTGCGTGCGCGTCCAGTAAGCGACGCGAGTAATCCAGCCGCTGCTGGCGCGGTTCCAACACGCCGCCGATCAGGCGCCGCAATATTTGCCACTTAGCTTGCAATTCGGCGCGCAGTTTGTATTGGTCGGGCGTGATCAGCTCGGCCGCAGCAGTTGGCGTGGCGGCGCGTAAATCTGCGGCAAAATCACACAGCGTAAAATCAATTTCATGGCCAACAGCTACCACCACCGGCACCGGCGCTGCCGCCACTGCCCGCACCAAGGCTTCGTTGTTAAAGCAAGACAAATCCTGCGCCGAGCCGCCACCGCGAGTAAGCACGATGACATCGTAACGGCTTTGCAGCTGCGCAATTCCCGCCAATGCCGCGCACATTTGCGCCGCTGCCAATTCGCCCTGCACCAGCACCGGCCAAATTTCTATCTGAGTGAGCGGAAAACGGCGCGCTAACACAACCAAAAAATCGTGCACGGCGGCCCCGGTGGGCGAGCTAATTAACGCGATGCGTCTGGGCATAAGTGGCAACGCGCGCTTAGCACCGGCATCAAATAAGCCCTCGCCAGCAAGCTTTGCTTTGAGCAGTTCAAACGCGCGGGCCGCAGCACCGGCACCGGCGTCTTCAATGGCTTCAGCCACTAATTGCAGTTCGCCGCGCGCTTCGTAAACGGTCAGGCGCCCGCGCACGCGCACCAACATGCCATTTTCTGGTGCCACTGAGGCATACAAATTGCGCCCGCGAAACATCGCAACTTTTAATTCTGCAACCCCGCCAGCCAAAGTGGCACCACGCACACCCGCTGTGGGCGGGTCTTTAAGCGTGAAATACCAATGGCCGCTGGCTGCCGGGCGGTAGTTGGCAATTTCGCCTTCAACCCATAGGCCCAGGAAACTTTCCTCAAGCAAATTTTTCGCCAACGCCAAAAGCGCCGCTACGCTCAGGCTGCCTTGTTTGAGCACGTCCCGTTCTGGATTGCGCGCAATATTCATGCTGGCACGGTTGCGATCCATAGGCAAAGCGAATGCGCCGTCAGCTGGGTGGCGCAGTGTGCCCGGCTGACGGCGCGTGTCAAGTCAATACAGTTAAACCAAACAAGTCTCGCCGATCAGGCGAAACGGCAGACAAGTCTCGCCGATCAGGCGAAACGGTCGCTTAATTCTTGAACTCAACGACGGTTGGATCCACCTTCTCATCACTATCTGGGCTACAGCCGCCGCTGGACTTGGCTGGCGGCGGTGGTACCGCGTCGAATTCGAGCTCAACTTCAACGTCAGCTGCCTGCGCTGCCGCCGTAGCTTGGCTTACGGCATCGCTCGCCGCCGCTGCAACTGCAGAAGCCTCAGTGCTCTGATCACGCTCGGCCCGCCACTTCGCTTCTTGTTCCGCACGAACTTTTGTTTCCGCCGCGATTTGCTCGGCAGATTTATTCGGAATTTTCGCGTACGCAAGCTCCGCCCACGCAAGCGCATCAGGAATCGCTGCGACGTCGCCTTGGGCCGCTGCCTTATTCAGCACGCTGCGCAGCGCCAGCCAATCGAGCGTTAGTAACATCTTGGGGTCGACGGCCTTTTGCCGCTCGATGCCGTCAAACACGTTAATTCGCTTTGCGAACGCGTGATCTGGCGCGTTGCGCAGTGCAAACCCGGCACTGGCGAAACTGTTTTTTGGGTTTGCCAGAACCAAAGCTGCGATTCTGGCGCATTGGGCTTTCAGCTCGACAGCCCCAGGACGCGCGCACGCGCTCATCTGGCGATAGCTGGCCTCAGTGGAAATAATTAAACTATTCGCAAACACCTCAGCAGCGATTTCTTCTGGCGCGAAAGCGGCGGCGAGTGCAGCAACTTCACTCGGCAAGCTTGCCAATAGTTCAGGCGGCGGTGGGCGACGTTTGACCGCAATTAGGATGGGCGCTTTAAATGCTTGTGCGTAATCATTGTATTCACTAACACCGCTCAAAGCCTTCAACACGCGCGCGCTGCTCTGAAGTTCTAGCGTTTTAATCAATTCGCTATATTCTGAATTTGTAGCTTGATTGTCGTTGGGTGAGGGGGTGCGCTCTAATGCCCGCATCGCAGAGGCGGCGCGCAGTGACTCCGCGTATAAAACGGTGTAGCCATTTTTAGCGTCATCGGCAACTAATGCGTCAACAAGCTTTGCGTCGTCACATACGGGCTCTTGAAAAACGAACCCAGCGCATGCTGCCTGCAACAGTAGAATCCGCATTGGCACTGAAGTTTTCGCCGAATACAACGCTTCTTTTTGATCCTGGCTAGGCGCACTGGTGGCCTTGGCGGCCAAAACCTGTAGCGCAAGCTCAGCCATCGTGCGCGCCAATGGATCGGCGCTCAGCTGCATATCACCAGCTAGTTGACCCACCCAAAGTTTGCCCGCTGCCTCGGCAATTTCGCTTGGGCTTTTGGCCCGACCCTCCGTCTTATCAGCAGTGTCACCCGCGCAAACTACGTTTGAAGCAAAAATTGAAAGGCCCAAAGACATCGCTAGAAACAGCTTTTTCATACAGCTCTCCTGATAACTGCTTACCAGCTTAGTCTCGCCTCTGCCGAAATACAGCAAGCACGTTTGAGCATCACATAAATAACCCGAAAGGTCAGAAAAAGAACTGAATTGAGCTATACAAAGTGAGTGATTGCCCGAGCTTGCCCGTAAGAGGCCTAAGCCAAATACAGCCGCTCCAGAACCGCTTGATAGCAAAGCTTGAGCAGTTCGACATCGGCTGCAGCCAAACACTCGTCGATCTTATGAATGGTGGCGTTGACCGGCCCAAGTTCGACGACTTCAGCACCGCGTGGTGAGATAAATCGGCCATCGGAGGTGCCGCCGCCGGTATCGGGGCGCGCGTTGATACCCAATACTTGCTGTGCGGCACCGCGCACCGCATCGATCAAGGTAGTGCGCTCAGTCAAAAATGGCTGGCTCGCGATTCGGTGCGTCATGCTAATTGGCACCGCTAAACGCGCGGCGATTTCTCGAATTTGCGCCAACAAAGTTTCAGCAGTACTGGCAGTGCCAAAGCGAAAATTGAGCTTCAACTTAAGCTCACCAGGAATGATGTTGTTCGCGCCTGCGCCGGCGGCGATGTCATACATTTGCATCGAGGTCGGCGGAAATGCCGCATTGCCCAAATCAAATTGATGTTGCGCCAGCGCACTCAAAAATGGCCCGGCTAAATGAATCGGGTTACGTGCTTTTTCCGGATAAGCCACATGCCCTAGCACCCCTAAAACGGTTAGCTCTACGTGCATCGAGCCACGCCGCCCCACGCGAATCTGATCGCCCAACGCAACATTCGAGGACGGCTCGCCAATCAACG
>JAYVAQ010000168.1:0-4171 GCA_043750875.1 Rhodanobacteraceae bacterium | reverse complement strand
GATCCGGGTGCCGCCACCGGCGTCGGTGAGGTGGTCAACGTGGCGCCCTTGGGCACGGCGCAGGACTTCACCGTGAAGCGCGAGTACGCGGCCGACATCCCCACGGATGATCCGACGACCTAAGCCGGTTTGGTATGCGTCCCAAGGCGGGATAGTAAGCGGGCCACTGGTTTCTGCTAACGCTATCCAAAAATTGACCAATTCAATGGATGGTCGGCTTGACCCTATTGTTTGCCCCGTTGGACGACTTGCGCGCACGTTTCAGAACGTGACTGCGGCAAACGGCGCGGTGTTAGCCGCTGGCCACGGAGTTTCCGGCTCTAATACTGCGACAGGGATTGCCTATGAAGTAGACGCTAGCTGCTCAAACTCAAGTGCATGGATTCGGCCTTCGATCGCCAATGGTGAGCAAACCAATGTCGTACCACAGGATCAAGGTGTGCTTTATCCGGCAACACCAGCCAGCATTGTCTGGGCGCAATTTAATCGCATGAACACGACAGTGTCTGAGCAACCCTCAAGCAATGAAGTCAAACTAGTGGTCAATGAGCAAATTTGTCGGCTTTCTCGGTTTGCAACAAGTTGCGCGTTCAATGTTGGCTGGATCGGTTTGTACAAGCTTTCTGATGGAAATCCTGTTTATGAGCTAAAACGCCGACTCGTTGGCTCTACAGTTCCAGGTGATTTAGTGACAGTTGGGGCCTCGCTAATATTTACGCCAGCGCCAAACAGTAATCTCAATCAAATTTCATCAGGTGACAGATTCGACGGTGGATCGGGCATCAGCACGCCAGGAAGATACCAATATGAGATGTGGGAGACGGTGGCTGGCGTGTCTCGGATTATTGGCAAGTCCGAAGAAGTTCATGTTTTTCGGGCAAATACGAATAGCCAAAGTTTAGACACGCAGCTGAAGTGCAAAGCAAATCAATCTCCTGAGGTGTGCAGCTGCGCCCAAGGTGCGAATCCATTGCCACCGAACTATTGCGTCAGCGGCGGCGCAGCGCCAACTATTTACGCGCAAGCGGATGCAGAGTTTGAGTTTTCTTTTGTCCCTAGCCTTGGCATAACTTTTGGTCTAGAGCACAGCGTAAATCCAGGCTGCCCAGTTAGTTTGCAAGCCACCAATGACGTTATTAATGATGGGCGACGCACGATCACGCTTCGCGCTTGCACGCCAAGCCCAGCCGGCACTACCGCAAACGTTCGGTACGCCGTTTCAGGAACCGGATCACAATCTGTTTTACCCCAGCCCAACCCAGGGTTCCTAGTCGTTGTCAGTGCTGGCCCGGCAGCACCAACGCAGATATCCGCCATAAGCACCGGTGGGCTAGGCTATCGAGTCGACTGGAATCACCCCGGCGGTGCGGGCACCATCTACGAAGTTGATCTTAGTGGCGATAGTCAGCAATCCTGGCAACAAGCAGGTAGAAACCTAACGGCTACGACACTCAGCGGCGCTGTCAATGCAAACGGCAGTTACTTTTTCAGGGTGCGTGCGTGCCAATCGAGTGTCTGCTCACCCTGGGCCGCTACAACCGTGCCTTTGGCGTTAGCAAGCGCGACCAACTCGATCACCGTCGCCCTAACCGCACCAACTGCGGGTGCATCTTTTCCTGCGCCGGCGACTATTAGCTTAGTCGCGACCGCAACGCCCATCATCAACATTCAACGCGTAGAGTTTTATCGCGGCACAATCCTGGCAGGCACGGCGCTTAACCCGATAACAAACACCAACACATACAGCGCCAGTGATTTAAATGTTCAGGCCAACGAGAGGCCTTATACCTACACCGCGAGAGCCTATGACACCGCCAACCCACAAAATGTTGTGGTGTCGGCGGGGGTTGCGGTGACGGTGACGGGGCCTATCGCTTCAAACCTCACCTCCGAACCCGCTCTTACAAGCGCGCTTGCGCAAAAACCGACGACTGCAGAGCTAACTGCATCCGATGCCGTGGGAGGAACTTCAGGTACGTTCAGTGTCAGCGAATCGGGGCATGCGCAATACAGTATTCCGATTTTGGTGTCGCCAGGCGCTGGCAAAATGCAGCCTAGCGTATCGCTGAATTACTCCAGCGAAGATTCGCAAGATGGGTATCTTGGCGTTGGATGGTCGTTGGGGTCAGGATCGAGTATTTCGGTGTGTAGAAAAACATTTGAGGCGGGCGACTTTGCGCTCACTGACGCAGCATCCTATGTCGGTTCTGAGCCTTACACGTTTGGCACTACAAGCCCGGTTTGCTTGGACGGGCAACGATTGCTGAAGCTATCCACTAATGCGTGCCCTGTATTTGAAACGCGCACGGCGAGTGCTGAATACCGCACTGAGATCGATTCAATGGTTCAAATCTGTGAGTACGCAGATGGCTCAGGAACCCGCGCGAGCCGCTTTTTTATAACTCGAGGCAAAGATGGATCTCGCAAAGTTTATGGTTTTAATCCTGGTGTTTCGGGTGACAATGATCGACACAATTCACGTGCTTATTTCGCCAATGGTCAAGTTATGGTGTGGATGCTTGCACGGCAATCTGACGTTGTTGGCAACTACATTGACCATTCATACGAGAAAACCTGTTTTGACGGCACTCAAGCTGGGTGTTTTGGTGCCCTAGCAAGCTCGGGTAGTGAGATTGTCGCGAAATCCGTTTCTTACACGGGCTTTTTATCGCAAGCGCCATTTGCGTCGGTTGTATTTGACTATGAGGCGCGCGCACCCATAGTTCGAGTGGCTTCAGGCCAGAAAACCCAGCTGTCACGTCGGCTAACAGGCGTTCGTTCAATCGATTCTGGCAATGAGCTTCGCCGGTATAGCTTGACGTACATCCAGCCACCGCTTGACAGCAGCTCGGCGCGCAAGCGAATAGCGGAGATCAAAGAGTGCCGAGGCATTGTTTGCTATCGCCCACTCACTTTCGACTGGACGTTCGCCAGCAATAAGGTGAGAACGTTGGCGAATTCAGTCACGACCGATCGCCCTGGCCAAGATTTTCAGCACCTGATGGCGAAGCGATTTGGTGATATCAATGGCGATGGTTTGACGGATATGGCCTTTTACAGCAGCCGAAACTCAAACCTAACGATTGCACTAGGAACGCCGCAGAATGGCTATTTCCTAGGCGACAAATACAGCTCAGGAATCACTTCGCCGAAAGTGAAGCAGCGTAATTCAGATCGCTGGACTCTCGCGGATTTTAATGCAGACGGCCGCGATGATTTGATTGCATTGCAGTCCAACCAAGCGCAAACCAGCTGGTTTTGGAGTATCCATCTTTCGATCAATGGTGCCGATAACAGGCCCTACTTCAGCGCGACGCCAGTGCAAGGCATCAATTTGCAGGCAAAAGATGAAAATGACAGCGTTGCCGTTTTGGATGTCAATGGCGATAGTTTGGTTGATTTGCTAACAACTGGGCCAGGTGCAGTCGCAGGTACAAGAGTTCTCAACATCAGTTTTGGAAGCCAAATTGGTGTTGCAAGCGGCCAGCCCTATGCTTTCAGCACGCCGTATACGGTCAACTTTGTTAACGCGCCAGTGGGTTATGAAGTCGCATTGGGCTCGGAAGGATTGCTTCGCGATTTCGTGCCTGTCGATATGGACGCGGATGGGCGATCTGATTTGCGCGCGACGCTGACTTTTCAAACGCTCCCAGCAGTAACGACTTGCCCCACAACGCTCGGCCGGGCAAGCAATCCTTTGGCAATCCGCGGCATTACAGAACCGCTTGAGTATCAATGTGTCGACCATGCGTTCTTTGCATTTAAGGGCAAATCAACACTAGCTCCTGGGCAAGTTGATTTCACCTATATTTCCGCTCTGGGCCAGCCCGTGCGGCGTCTTCTGGCCAGTGACAAGGCGAAGGCACTTATTTACGGGGATATAAATAGTGATGGCTACACAGACGCACTGGTTTCTGAGACCCGCAGTTCTGGTGTGTGGAAGATATTTTTTAACAACGGCGCCGGATTTACGGAGTCCGGCAATATCACTTTGCCACTTGCGCTCAATTCCAATGGGCAACCTCTGCAAAACGAAGATTTTCAAGCCGCATTGATCGACATGACGGGCGATGGCAATGCGGATATTGCCTATCGCCAGCGAATTCCAGGTGGGGATGCCAAAGCTTTTAGAAATATGGTTGTGCCCGCAAATGAATCGGGTACTGGCTTT
>JAYVAQ010000167.1:0-2269 GCA_043750875.1 Rhodanobacteraceae bacterium | reverse complement strand
CTCAAGCCCGGTAAGCGCCGTTCGAGCGCTCGCAATCGCGTTGGAATTTTTGCCAAAACTGGCGCGCACTGCAGCATCGAGCGGTAGCCACTGCGCTTTGGCGCCGGCTTGTTCAAATGCACCGAGGTAAAAATCCACCGGGTCGAAGGGGTCGCTGGCGGCGCTGGTTAGAATGCCGATGCGCGGGCGCTGCACGGATTTGCCGGTGCGCGCAAAATGTGCGGATTTCGCCATCGCAACAAAGTGCAGATAAATATCTTTCGCAGCCGTGTTTTTACTAGCATTGAAATCCACCACTTCCAGCTCGCGCTGACCATTTGCACCGGCGGTAAAAGTATCGGGCGCCGCGCGCCGCCCCACGGGTGCTGCGCCAATGCAGTCTTTAGTGTTGATGCTAGAGCACAGCGGCAGTGCGCCGCCGGCCAGCAGCAAATATTCCTGTACCCCAGTCGCCTGCGCTTCGCTGATCGCAGCACTGATCACAGCACTGCTTGCTTGGGCGCTGCTTGCTTGGGCGCTGATTGGGTAGAACGCAGCGATGCCGGTTAAGCAATAGCACGCCGCAAGGTAGCACCACGCGTGACGCATCATTGCTTAAATTCCTCGGCCAAAACCTGATCGCCCGAGTGCAAACCCATGCGTTGTGCATGCTCACTGCTGATCAGCAGCTCGCCCTGCAAATTGACGCGCGCGGGGATTAAAAACAATTGCACATCGGTGCCTCGGCCTTCGGGCGTACCGGCTTTAATGAGTAAACACCATGCCGAAGCCTCCACATTTGCTTGCGCCACAATCGTGCGTGAGTAAACCCCAGATACGCCGCGCAGTAGCTCCAAGTCGCCTTCATAGACGGGCCCCGCATCGTACAGATTGACGTGTTCACCCGCACGCAATCCTACCTCGCTGAGCGCGTCCCGCAGCACACTGGCGTCGGCGTGCACGCTGCCGATCGCGGCTTGCGCGCTTTCATTGAGCAAGGAGGCGACCAAAGGATGGCGTGGCAAAAGTGCTGCGACGTGGGTTAACCAAAGTTCGCCAAAGCGCGCCTGGGCAAGGCGGATATCGCCCGCATAAAAGTGCCGCCCTAGGCCTTGCCAAAACGGTGCCACACCTAAATCGTCCTGCAAGCCGGGCAGCCCGGCGATGACTTTATTTGCTGGCGCCGCTAACGCCGGGTTTGCTTCGCTTGCGTGCATCAAATGATCGCGGTGCAGCAACAAAAGCGCACTTCTGATGAGCAAACGCGTCAGCATTCGGCGCTGGCTTACATCGAGCTGGCGATCATGCGTCGAGATCTCGGCCAATTCGGTGCAGCCGGTGTGGTCATTACCAATCAAAAGCGTGCGCTGACGATGAAACAGTCCCAAATCTGGCGCCGCATGCACCACACAGCCAACGTGATACCAATAGCGCGGCTGATCTAGCCCGATATTGCGCCGGATGCGGATGCAGCCCATTGCGATAGCCGGGCTCGCTGATGCGGGCGTGGCTGATTCCGGCACCGGAATCGCGACCAGCCATTGATCATTCGCATGATGTTCTGCCGGATCGCTGAGTTCGAGCGTCGATGCCGCTAGAAAGGCGCTGAGTGCAGTCAAATCCTCGCTTTGCGCCAAGCGCAGCTGCCACAGGGTATTCATCGGCGCACCTCTGGCTTTGCCACATCCAATGCCGCGACGCGCACTAGATCGCCTTGCATGACACCTAGCGCATCAAATGCAAGCTGATCCAATGTGACTAGCTCCGGATTCGTTGTCGCCTGAGTCAACACCGCGCGAAACTGCGCAAGTTCTGCGCTGGCAACAATCTGCCAACTTTGACCCGGGTCAAAGGGCGGCTGTTCAGCGCACTGTGCGGCCAGCACGCGCGCGCGCCCGACTGTTTTCAACATCGCGATACGTTCCTGCACGGTCGGGCCACCATCAAAAATATCCACATAAGTATCGGTGTCAAAACCTTCATCCAGCAGAATTGAAAAAGGCAGCTCGGCCACCGGGTGCAGCTGGCCAATCGCCCACTGCGCCTCTTCCGGCAATAGCGGCACATACACCGGCGAGGGTGGCATCAGATCGGCGATAAAGGATTTGCTGCGGCCACCGGTTAAGCGTTCTACCGCTGGGTAGTCCATGCCAAAAAAGCGTCTGCCGACCGCATCCCACAGCGGGCAGCGGTCATTATCATCGGCAATGCCAGCACTTTCTGCCGCTAATCGATCTGCAAAGCGCTCTGGGTGTTGCGCAATAAACAGCAAGCGCGCGCGAGAGAGCAA
>JAYVAQ010000166.1:0-6260 GCA_043750875.1 Rhodanobacteraceae bacterium | reverse complement strand
TTGGCCCGTCGCGCGCTGAAATTGCGCGTTTGCGGCAAATGGGTTATCGCGCATGGATCAATGAGCAGCTTACGTTGCCCGCGACGTTGACTAGGCCGTGGCTGACCACACTGGAAGCTGATCCTAATTTCAGCCTTAGCAGCGGTCACCGCGTTGACCGTTGGACCGTGCAAGCAGTCAGCGCGCCCGACCAACTGCGCCAGCGAATGGCTTATGCATTGGGCCAGATCTTGGTCGTGTCTGATTCCGGTGGTATTGATACCCGTCAAATCGCAGAATTCCAAGACATGCTTACCAGTGGCGCGTTTAGCAACTATCGAACATTGCTTGGGCAAGTAACTTTCAGCCCGGTAATGGCACAATGGCTGACTTATGTGCGGTCACGCGCGGCCTACACAACAGGTACGCCGCCGTCGACAATTTTGCCGGACGAAAATTACGCGCGTGAAATTATGCAGTTGTTTTCCTTCGGCTTGATCAAGCGTAATTTGAATTTTACTGCCACCAGCAGCCCGCCTACACCGACGTATGACAACACCACCATTGCCAATCTTTCGCGTGTTTTTACGGGCTTGACCTATTCAGGTACGCCTAGTTTTGGCAGTAACACCAATGCCAATTTCTTTGGTGCAATGACTTGCTTTCCGATGAATAATCCGCCCGCGAACACCAACTATTTAGCGACTGGGCGTACCTTTCACGATAACGCTGACAAGGTTATCTTCGACAACATCACGCTACCGGGCGTTGCCAATACTGAGGCTGGCTGCTTAAGCGATATCAACGCCGCCTTGGATCAAATTGTTCTGCACGCAACGATTGCACCGAACGTTAGCCGCCAGCTAATTCAGCGCTTTGTCACGTCAAACCCGTCACCCGCCTATATTCAGCGCGTATCGACGGTATTTAATGACAATGGCAGTGGTGTGCGCGGTGATTTGGGCGCCGTAATTCGCGCCATATTGTTGGACGACGAAGCACGTCGGCTGCCGCGGGCAAACGAAGGCAAGTTACGCGAACCTTTGCTGCGTCTAACTGCCGCTTGGCGCGCGCTCGACGTTGAATTGGGCATTCCTGAAACGGGTAGCAACATTGGCAATATTAATATGCGCATCAGTTTTACCTTTTCCGAGTTTGGGCAGCGGCCTTGGAGCTCGCCAACTGTGTTTAATTTCTACGAGCCGGACTACCAAAATCCGGGTCCAATGCAACAGGCGGGTTTATTTGCGCCAGAGTTCCAAATTTTGAACGAAAACACGATTTCGCGAACCAACAACCAAGTGTTTGATCTGGGTGCGAATCGTTACTCGGGCCGTAGTGACCTAGTTGCTGGTACAACGACCTCGCCCAGAGTCAACTTGGATGCACTGGCAAGCCCGCTGAGTGTCTACAACGCCACGACGCAGGCGGCATTAGTTGATGAAATTAATGTGCGACTAATGTATGGCTTTATGTCCAACACAATGCGCCAGACCCTTTTAACAATGTTGTCAACCACGCCTGCGCCTGCGAATACGGACGATGCCCGTCGAATCGCCGTGCGGGATGTCTTGCGCGTTGTTTATGCCTCGCCCGAATTTGCCATACAAAAATGATGGCTGCTCCGAGCATCCAAACCAATTGAGCTTTGCAATAGCAAAACTTTTAAGTCAAATAATGTAAGGACTGCCAACATGTCTAAAACGAATGATCAAGCACGTCGCGATTTTCTAAAAGTCTTCGCCGGTACTCTGGCAGGTGGCACTGCGTTGTCATTGTTCCCGCAGCTGCGCCTAATGGAATCCGCATTGGCTGCGGACTTGCCGAATGCGCCATCGGGCGGTGCCTATCGCGCCTTGGTTTGCGTTTATTTGAGCGGCGGCAGCGATTCTTTTAACCTGCTGATTCCAAGCGACTCAGCGCGCTATGCGATCTATAACGCTGCGCGCGGGGGTGTATTTGCCGGTACAACGGGTCCGTTGGGGATTGATCAAGCATCCTTGCTGCCGATTAATCTCAATGGTTTACCCGGTGGCGATAGCTACGGCCTGCATCCCGCTTGTGCGGATTGGACCGCAGTGGATCGGAACGGTGTGCAAACCGCCAACATGCCAGGCCTGCAAACGCTGACCAATCAAGGCAAAATCGCCTGGGTTGCAAATGTCGGTACGCTCGTTGTTCCCACCACAAAAGCAAACTACGGCAGCGTTGCGACGTTAAAACCACCGCAACTGTTTTCCCACAATGACCAAACCAACGTCTGGTTCCAGGGCCGTTCGACCGCCAATTTTCGTTTCGGCTGGGGTGGGCAAGTCGGGGATTTATTGGCAGTAGAAAACAGCCCTATTGGCACCACCGGTTTGACGCTGCCGCTCGGAATTTCCTTCGCAGGCGCAAATCGCT
Source organism: Rhodanobacteraceae bacterium (assembly GCA_043750875.1). Classification (GTDB taxonomy): domain Bacteria; phylum Pseudomonadota; class Gammaproteobacteria; order Xanthomonadales; family SZUA-5; genus JANNYA01. The sequence continues at coordinate 3,878 of JAYVAQ010000166.1, read as the reverse complement.
TTCAAGTTGGCAGCCAAGTGGTGCCGTTTCAGATGAGCAATTGCGGTAGTCCAAATGGCGGCAACGTCATTGCCGGTGCGCCAGTTGGGTCAAATTTCGCCGGGTGTTCTGGTGCTACCAGAATGAATAATTTCCGCGCTTGTGGCACGGCTTCACCAACGCGTGCAGAAATAGCCTTGTGTTCGATGTTGGCCGCGCCGCAGAGCAATGCGTTAAGCACCGCCCACGCTGGTTTGATGTCTGGGTCAATCAATCTTTCCGCGCAATTAGATCTGGCTGTCGCGGGTGCAACGGCAGCAAACCCTTCCCTGTTAGCAACACCCTTCCGCGCTTTAGCTGATGATGTCGTTGTGCCCGGCGTTAATACTGCAGCAGATGGCGGTAACGGCTTGGCCGAGCAGCTCGCAATGGTGGCGCGGTTAATCAAAGTACGCGCCGCCTTGGGGCAAAATCGCAACGTGTTCTTTGTCTCATTGGGTGGCTTCGACACCCACGCGACACAAATGGCCGACAACACGCAGCCGCGCTTATTGCGCAGGGTTTCGCGCGCACTCGGTGCATTCTACAAAGCACTGGAGGAGATGAGCCTGGAAAACAACGTCACCACTTTTACTATGAGCGAATTCGGACGCACACTCAACTCAAACGGCGATGGCTCAGATCACGGTTGGGGCAGTGTTTCACTGGTAATGGGGGGCGCAATCAACAATGCTGGTGCGCTAAATTCTGGCGGCCGCCTCGTTGGACTGTTTCCAAGTCAAGTTTTGAACGGCGTCGACTCCTTTAGCCGCGGCCAAATGATTCCAACCACCTCCGCAGATTCTGTGGCCTCGACACTCGCCAGTTGGATGGGCGTCAGTCAAGCAAACCTTGCCACTATATTCCCGCACTTGGCCAACTTCCCCACCGGCACGCCTTATAACTTGGGCTTCATGAATCCGGCTCCGGCATGAGCTGGAAAAGCCATCAGTTCGCGCGTAGGCTGATTTTCGGTGCGCTAATGGCATCGCCAGCATTCGCCGGTGGCCCAAGCGGTTGTGAAAATTTAGACGCAGTGGTGCCGTTTACACAAGTTAGTTATTCGCTCAACATCCAAACTATTTTTAACTCAGGCGAATGCCTGGGCTGCCACAGCGGTGCTGGTGGATCCGGCGGCGCTGGTGGCCTTAATTTGGAAATGCTAACTAGTTATCAAAGCCTGCTCGCGCCCAGTGTTGGCAACGCGCGTGTGATTCCCGGCGACCCGTTGAACAGCGTACTGTTTTTAAAAATAAACTGCGACGACCCTGGATTTGGTAGCCGCATGCCGATGGACTTGGGGCCAATGTCTGCGGTACGCCAGCAACTTATTTTTGATTGGATCCGGCTTGGCGCGCCGCTACTGCGATCGGGTTTTGAGGATCGCTAGTAGCCTTACTAAGCCGTCGTTCTTTAGCAATGTATACCCACGCTGCACACGGCAAATAACCGCGCGCAACTTGCGGGTATTTAGTTAATTAGCTGACCAAGGTTCCCAATTGCTCGCCAAACATTAGGCGCTTGAGTTCGCCCGGTGCCAGCATATTGTAGATGCGGATCGGCATTTTATAGTCGCGGCACAAGGCAATAGCGGTCGCGTCCATCACTTCTAGCTTTTTATTGAGCACTTCATCGAAGCTGACGTGATCGTATTTTGTTGCGGTCGGGTCCTTTTTCGGATCGCTTGTGTAAAGCCCATCTACTTTCGTGGCTTTGAGCAACAGCTCCGCCCCCATTTCAATCGCACGCAAGGCGGCTGCGGAATCAGTGGTGAAGAATGGATTGCCAGTGCCGGCCGCAAAAATAACGATACGGTTTTTTTCCAAATGCCGGATTGCGCGGCGGCGAATATAGTCTTCACAGACTTCGTTGATTTTAATTGCGCTCATCACGCGCGCATTTCCGCCAGATTTTTCCAGCGAATCTTGGATCGCTAGTGCGTTCATTACCGTCGCGAGCATGCCCATGTGATCCGCAGTCGCGCGATCAATGCCACTTTTGGCCAGCCCAGCGCCACGAAAAATATTGCCGCCGCCGATCACTACACCAATTTGGATTCCTAACTTGGCGATATCTATAATCTCGGCGGCCAGCGCGCTGACGATATTTGGATCGATGCCGTAATCTTCTTTACCGAGCAAGGCCTCACCGCTGAGTTTGAGCAGAATGCGTTTGAATTTGACTTCTGACATAGTAAATCCTTAATTTAGTTCGTTTTTTCTAATAATCGTGTTCTTAACAGCGTCCAAAAAAAACCCGGGATCGCCCGGGTTTTTACTTGCTATTTTTTCTAACAATAGCGACTACTGCTTTTTGCTGGCTTCGACTTGCGCCATCACTTCAGCGGCAAAGTCTTCTTGTTTTTTCTCAATGCCTTCGCCAACGGCCATGCGCGTGAACGCAGTAACGGTCGCTTTTGCAGCCTTGAGCAAGTCTTCAACGGTTTGCTTGCCATCAGAATTCGGGCCGCTGTAGGGTTGACCCAACAATGTTTGGTCGCCTAGCGTTTTGCGAATCTTGCCAACAATCATTTTTTCAACGATTTCAGCCGGCTTGCCGGAATCTTTCGATTGTTCAAGCGCTATTTGCTTTTCACGCTCGAACGCTTCAGCTGGCACTTGCTCCATATTCAAATAGGTAGGATTAATCGCCGCAATGTGCATTGCGATACCGCGCGCCAATTCTTCGCTGCCGCCGGTCATGCTCACCAAAACCGCGATACGCGTGCCATGCAAATAAGCGCCCAAGGTCGGGGCCGTGACGTGTGCAGTGCGCCGAATTTGGATGTTTTCACCGATTTTTGCGACCAGAGCCAAACGCCGCTCTTCCACGGTTCCGGCGTCGGTATGCAGTGATTTGATTGCTTCGATGTCGGCGGTTTTACCCGCGAGCGCCGCTTTTGCAACCGCATCGGCAAACACGACAAAGCTTTCGTCTTTGGCAACAAAATCGGTTTCGCAATTGAGCTCAACGACAATGGCTTCGCCGCCAGAAACCGCCATCGCCAAACGGCCTTCGGCCGTTACGCGCGAGGACTTTTTGTCCGCTTTCGCCAAGCCTTGGGTGCGCAGCCAGTCAATCGCGGCTTCCATATCGCCATTGTTTTGCACCAGCGCTTTTTTGCACTCCATCATGCCAGCGCCCGAGCGCTCGCGCAGTTCTTTGACTGCGGCTGCTGTGATTTCCATGGTGTAGTCCTTAAATGTCAGTAGATATGAGTGGATTCAACTTCGCAAATTGCCCGCCTTCGGCGGATTGCTCTGATGATTCTTTCAACTTCGCAAGCGGCCAACTTAGGCGACTAGCGTGGTCAATGAATTTGAAAAAACGGCCAGTGATTAAACTGGCCGTTGGCATAACAATTACTCCAGCCACAAATGACTGGAGCTAAAACTTTAGGCTTCTGGCGCTGCTGCAACTTCAGGGGCAGCGACTTCAGCTACAGCTTTTGCGGCAGGTGCAGGTGCTGCGGCCGGACGTGGCTTAGGTGCTGCGCCAGGTGCGCCGGTTGGGCGCGGGGTGCTGGTGCGCGGTGCGTTCGCACCTGGACGGCGATCGCCGCCTGGACGGTCGCCGCCTGGACGATCACTACGTGGCTTGCGATCTGGGCGGTCGCCGCCTGGGCGCTGTTCACGACGTGGGCGTTCGGCGTCGGCCTTTTGAATTGGGTTGCCTTCCGCATCAAGTTCGATGAATTCGTCGGTTGCACTTGAAGCCATGATCGGTGCAGCAGCTTTGCCTTCCAAAACCGCATCAGCGGCGGCGCGGGCGTAGAGCTGAATGGCACGAATCGCGTCATCGTTGCCAGGAATAATGTAGTGCACATCGAGCGGGCTATTGTTGGTATCAACAATGCCGAT
>JAYVAQ010000165.1:0-7294 GCA_043750875.1 Rhodanobacteraceae bacterium | reverse complement strand
CAAATCTATCCACCGGGCACGCCTCTTGACGATAAAAACGCAGAGGGTATTGATAACGTTAACGGTGCGCGCATGATCGTTCGCGACAGCTATATTCACGACATTGCGACTTCTGGGCTGTACTTTAAAGGCGGCGCCCAAGACGTGCTGATCGAGCGAAACGTGATTGAGCGGGTTGGCTTAGCTGGTATTTTGGTTGGCTTTGATACCTCGCCCGAGTTTTTCGATTTAGGCGAAAACCCGGGCTATTTCGAAGCGGTACGCGGCATCGTGCGTAATAATATTGTGCAGGACGCAGACTATGCGGGCATCGGTCTGTACGCGAGCAAAGACGCCCAGGTACTCAACAACACCGTGCAGCGTGTTGCGAAAATCGGTCACGCGGCGATTTATTTCGGCGTGACGCTGCAGGATTTCGAGCCACAGGCGTTACGCCCTGCGAATAGCAATCCGCGCATTCTGAATAACATAGTGCGTACCGATGGCAAGGACTGCGTCGCTATTCGGTACGCCAACGAACTTGGCGGTTTAAGTGGTTTGAGCGGCGCTCCAGGGATGAATTTCCAAGGTTTCCAGAATTCCCTCGGTAGCTGTCGATTTCTTGATGGGCGACCTGGCAGCAGCTTGAATGACGGTGGCACACTCGCACAATGGCGTAGCGCCACGAGCAGCGATGCGCAAAGTATCGAAACCATAATTGCGCTGACTGCGGCTGGGCGGATCTTTGCCGGAAGCGCTGCGATCAACGCGGGAATAACGTTGCCTGAGGTTACCGACGATATTGATCGGCAATTACGAACTGGCGTGCCGGACTTGGGTGCAGATGAGCTGAGTGATCAGATTTATCGCCACGGTTTCGAGTAGCGTTAAGATTTTCACGCCGATGTCGCGCAAGCGAAGCGCTAGAATCAGCAGATGACAACTAATGACTTAACAGCGGATTACGCTGAAGCAAAACGCCTGCGCTGGCAGTGCCGACGCGGTATGCGTGAGATGGACATGTTGCTGGAGCGTTGGCTTGATAAGCATTTTTTTCATGCCAGCGTAACGGTTCGCCGCCATTTTAGTGCGCTGCTGCAAACTGAAGACGACCAGTTGTGGGATTGGTTGATGGGAAAAAGTGCTCCGCAGGATCAAGAACAGGCGTGCCTGATCGCCCAAATTCGCGACGGGTTTTTACCTGCGTGAAAGCCAGCGCTAGGCTGCCAGTCACACTAGGCTTTTCTCGCTGGCAACACCGCGTAAATGTCTGCAGTGCAATTTTTCTGGGCATCGCGATCACAATGCTGACGCATAATTTCATAAAAATGCCCTCGATTTGGCCGAGCGTTGCACTGGGTGTCGTAGCCGCCCTGATATTGGCAAAGTTGGCCGCACGGAGCAGCAGGCCTGAAATCGCGTCATCGCTTATATTTGCATCGGCCGGGCAAGTTTGGATTGGTGCGGTGAATGCGACACCACCGGTGGATGCCGCGTTGCCTGAACTGCGCAAAATGCAGCGCTACCTGGGGCTAATCTGGCTCAGCAATGTAGACGGTGCGCAGGCCCTGATCTGGCCCGATAGCGTCAACCCGGATACGCATCGACAAATCCGCATTTGGTTAGGCATCCACGCGCGCAGTAAAAACTAACCGCCGCCGATCGCTTGTACAATTTCAAGCTGATCGCCGGCTTGAATGAGCGTTGCGCTATGCGCGCTGCGCGGCACAATCGTGCCATTGCGCTCGAGCGCGACGCGCTTCTCGGCATAGCCAAGATCAGCAAGCAGCTGAGCAATGGTTGTATCTGCAGACACTGGATGTGCGCTGCCGTTTAAGGTGATGTTTAGCAGCATGTGTTTAGCTAATTGAGTAAATGAAATAGCTTATTGGCATCATTTAAAGGCCTTTTATCGCCCTCCAAATGCACTTTTCTTTCAAAGGAATAAAATTGTTGCGAATTTCAACCTAACGTATATTCATACAAATTTTTTCTATTTCTTCATTATTCGGTGTAGCGCAAGCCCACTCTTTGCGTCCTAGATTTAACGCTGCACGCACCATTTCATCGGGCGAATCTTGCAGTGCTTGGGAGAAACTTTGCTCAACAGCGCGTGCCAGCTCACCGTTCAAGCGCAGTCCAAGCTTTCTCCTAAATTTTAACAAATCGATCTGCAAAAAAGTGCCGCGCAAGTTGAGTTTTAAAGCCTGCTCGAGCTGCGCTTGCCAAGGACCATGGGCGTCAAGCTCAAATGCCACACGAGCTAAATTCAAGCGGGTGTAAGGCCAACTCGGCCGAAGTTTGGCAGCATTTTCTAAGTAACGCTGCGCATTACGCAATGCATTAATGGTTGCTTTGGGCGTGGTGGCAAACTCCGAATCCAATAAATAGATCCGACCAGCCAAGTCGAGTGTAGAGGCATCCCAGCTCGCTGCATTCGCAAGCGTGCCAGCTTGCAACCGAGCGTTGCTCCAAAGCTTCGGCTCGAGATGACCGTACGCTTGCTCATAGAGCAGATTCTCAAGGCGTGTCGTCGCTACGCTCAGCCAAGCCAGATACAGACCTGCGCTTGCCAGCACGGCAAGCACACTACTAAGCAGGAATTTCAGCGTGATCGGCATCTAAGCTGACCCGCTGCCTTACTTAGCTGTTTTCTTGGCGTGTTCACCGTAATAGCCGTAATGCGGCTGGTAACCGTCTGCGTAATATGAATAGCGTCCGTAGCCGTAGCCATGCGAGTGCTCTCCTACGCGATTAAGCACAACGCCGAGCAAAGGTGCATCCACGCGACGCAAGCGCTTCACGCCCGATTGTGCAGCTTGGTAAGGCGTCTGGTCAGACCGGATAACATAGATCACGCCGTCAACTAGTCGCGAAAGCACCAGCGCATCACTTACGGCTAAGGCCGGTGCGCAATCGATGACAACGTACTCAAATACTTTACCTAAATTATCCAAGGCATCAGAAAATTTCTGCGATGAAAGCAGCTCGAGCGGGTTCGGTGGTATGACACCGGCCGTCATAATGTAGGTATTGCTGCCTTCTAGCTGATGCACGCACTCCGATATCTTGGCCTCACCAGAAATAAATTGAGACAGGCCGAATTGCGGCTTGCCGTCTCCAAATGCACGCGCAACAGTAGGCCTACGCAAGTCGGCGTCAATCAGCAAAACCTTGCTCATCTGGCTCATCGCTTGCGCCAAGTTCAGCGACAGAGTGGTTTTCCCTTCACCTGGCACGGACGAAGTGACCAAAATCCGACGATGTTGCTTGTCCAATGTGGACAATAAAATGCCGGTACGTATTGTGCGAATTGATTCACTAAAAGCAGTCTTGGAGTGATTTAGAAAATACAGCATCGCATTTTCATCTTTCGTAAGTTTAAGCTGCGGCACTAAACCCAAAACTGGCAGCTGTAAATGCTTCTCGACATCCTCAGCCGTCTTGATGGTGCTGTCTAAATGCTCCAGCACAAATGCAAGCAACACACTAAGTAATAATCCCAATATTGCCGCAGCGACAATACTTCGCTTAGTATTTGGTGAAATAGGCGCACTGGACGCGGTTGCTTGTTCCACTACGCGCGCATTCGTTGTACGAAAGTCCGTCAACTGATCGGTTTCTTTCTGTTGATTCTGGAATTTCTGATAAATCAGCTTATTTGCATCAAACTCGCGTTGCAGGCGACTCAGTTCGATAGATTTCCGATTGCCACCTTGCACGCTTGATTGTGCAATGCTTAACTGCGATTGCATTTGTTGTTCAATGTTGCGCGCGTTTTCATACTCACGCACCTCGGCGTCAGCGGCACCCGAAAGGGCCGCATTAAAATTCGTAAGTGCCAGCGCCTGTTCGCTTTCCGCTGCACGCATTTTAGGGTGCGCAGAGCCATAACGTCCGGCTAGGTCCGCCACATTCTGCTGTGCTTTAGCGAAAGCAGCGCGCGCGAGTGTGACGCCTTCGCTATTCACCAGGGCAAATACCGTTCCTAGTTGGTTCGATTTACGCGCGCTGATTATTTGTTGATAAATACTTTCTCTACTCAGTCGTTCTGCCCGTGCTTCCGCTACGCGTGGCATGAGCATCTGCACATTTTGCTCACCCATGCGATCTTCACCGTCTACAGAGATGTTGTTCGCGACCAAATAAGCGAGTACCCGCGCCTCGGCTTCATCAACATTTTTTTTCAGATCAGTGCTTTTTACTTCCAGCCAGGTATTGGCTTTATTGATCATTTGCAGGCGTGCATCGAGCGTATTTTCAATGAAAGAATCACCCAATTGGTTCGCAAGCATTGCCGCCAATTCAGGGTCAGGCACATCAAAACTTAGCTTAACCAATTGGGAATTTCGCACCGGATCTACGCGTACAGCGCCTTGCACAATTGACACTGCCAAGCGTTGTCTAACTGCAGCATCAGTGGGGTTAGATTGGTTTGTTTTGGCCCAGGGCAAAATGCTTGAAAGCGAAAGTTTGCTTTTGTGGTTTAGGCTTGCCAAAACACGATCTACACCAATCTTTTCAACGACTTTTTCAGCTAATGGCCGCGTCTTCAAAATTTCGTATTGCGTTTGCAGATACTCATAACTTTGCTGACCTTGTCCATAAGTTTCTTGGCTTGCGGTAAAACGAATATTTTCACGGTCAATGAGTAACGTTGAGGTAGCCCTGAAAATTGGGACTTCTAACGCCGCACTTAGAGCGCCCAAAACACCAAAAAGCAGGGTGATCGCTAGGATGCTGTAGCGGTGGCGACCAACGATGCGTAGATATTCATGCAATGAATCTCGCTGAGTGCCTTTGGCATTTTCCAGCTGTTCGTGGGCAATTTTTTGATGCGTATTTGAGGCCGTCATATCTAGAAAAAACTCTCTTCGACGCTAATGATGTCGCCCGGACGCACTTCAGCGTCGAGTTTGACTTTACGCGGGCTGGTGCTGGCGCCTGCAACTTCACTAATTACATAAATCCGACTGGTCGAGGCACGCTCGGTAAAACCGCCGGCGATAGAAATTAGCTTTCGAACCGTCATGCCAGGGACGAAGGGATAACCATTGGGGCTTTTGACTTGGCCGTTGACGTAAACTGATCGGTACGTTCGGATCGTTACATTCACGCGCGGATTGACCAAAAAACCGGATTTGAGTTTCCGGCGCAGCAATCGCTCGACTTGTTTAGTTTTCAGACTGAGTACCGTCACCTCGCCGATTAAAGGAAAAGCAATTTTCCCCGATTCACCGACGGTGTATTCCTTGGACAGATCAGGCTCACCAAAGACTTCAACGGAAATAAGATCTCCGGGTGCTAACGCATAGTCAAAAATTACGTTTTTTGTTGCAGATGCGCTCGGTGCAGGCACAACCGCTTGGGCATTTGCGACCGCAAAAACACCAAAAACTACCAGTGCGAGTAACCACCCTAGAATTAGGGTGATTTGCGCACGACCGAGATAGAGGCTCTGAAACGACCTAAGCCTGATCTGTAGTACGACTAATGCGGCTCTTCGAAACTGCGCTTGCATAACAATAAGATTTACCAAGAAAACGAACGTGAGAACAATGACACAAGCGAACTTTTCGCGGATTCACCGCTCAACCCTAAAAGTTTGCGTGCGGACTTTCCAAACTAGGTTTCAGGCACTGAACTGGCGCTGAGCATTGCCAGCCGTAGAACTATCTTTACGCTGTTAAGTATTTCGCAATTCTCATATTTTGGAACAAAAAACAAAAAGGGCATCGTAGGACGACACCCTTTTTTTGGAAAAACCTGTCACTGAAAACTGCGTGCTAATTCATCCGCCTAGAGGGATGCTTCAAAGCTGACGCTGAACTCATCTCGATCAAAATCGTACAAATCATTCGTTGCAACAGTACCACCAGCCACACTAGCGGCGCGACGATAGGATTTATAACCCGCACCCAAACTTAACCAGTCGCGCAATTTATAATCTGCGGACAAGCCCCAAAAATTTGTATTGTCATCGCGCACAGAACGATCATCTGCCAAATATTCTGAGGTTGTACGGCCCACGTCAACGCCGGTGTGGAAACGATCCGACCAACCATGTGTCCAGGACAGCGTTATATCACGTGCAACTAAATAGTCAGTTCCAGTGGAAGTACCGCCAAAGCTGCCAAAAAAGTCCACCGACTCTTGCGTGCCCCTAGAGGCACTGAAATCAATGATGGAGTAGGACCGTAACTTAAACTGCAAGCCGACATCCCACGCGACACCAGAATAACCTTGCAACCGTCTGTCATCAAAATCGCGCTCGGTCCGCCCAAATCCAATATGACCGGACGTTTTTGAGGTCGCGTCAAATTCCAAACCCAACAAGTACGTACGAACAGTGCTGTCGAGGAAATAATTGGTCAACAGCGAACGGGTGCGCAAGGCATCGTAGTTGATCTCAGAGTTACTTGCTGACAAATAAACCTGCGTTTTGGGCGCAACGCGCCAGCCAAAACGCCCGTCAACGTAGCGCAGGTCTCGATCACTTCGGAACGAATATGACTCGTTATTGACGTAGTTGATGTTGGATGTTCCAGCGCCCAAGCCCAGAGAACCACGCGCACCGGGTGCGCCGTAGTTAAAATCTAGATCTAAGCCTCTACGTTCCCAGCGATCAACATCATTGGTGAGGTTATTTTGTAGGCCCTGGAGTGAATTGGTGCCACGCCGGTCATGACCTCGCTCTAAGGAAGCACCTAAATCTATCTTTGTGCGCACGCTTGGCGACAACGTTAAACCGGCGTTAAGTCGGTGGTCGGTGTAGTCATCATTGCTAGAATCTTTGTATCGCCCTGACTCCAGCTCGTAGCTGAGAGAAAAACTACGCGCCTCGTTTCCCGCATCAAAACGAATTCCGGGCGAAATCAATGTGAAAAAACTGCTGACTTCCGCAGAATTCGATTGACCAACGTTTGAATCGGTACCGAAAGTTAATCCAATCGTAGGCTTTACCCGAAACGGCCCGGCCTGAACCCCTGTTCCATCCTGAGCGTGAGCGTAGCCTGCGGCAGCAAGTGATAGTGCCAGTGCTAGTGCTGATGCTAGTGCTAGTGCTGTTTTAGCCATAACGATTCCGATGCCCCAACGTATCAAGTGCCATGCGCCGTTAAAATGTGACGATGGTCGTGTATTAGCTGTTACTTTAACTTAAGCTTATAGATGAACTCTAGTCCCTAGACCCTTCTAATTGCAGCAAAAGTTGTTGTGCTTCAGTTGGCATTGTCGAGCGCGCGCTTTCGATTAGGCTGCGCGCTTCTTTTTTAGTCGATTCAGCGCGCCATAGTAAACGCGCCAAATTGAGATT
>JAYVAQ010000164.1:0-11608 GCA_043750875.1 Rhodanobacteraceae bacterium | reverse complement strand
AGATGCAAGCCACCCGCATCGTAATCGCGCACCGCCTAAGCACCATTATCAACGCCGACCGCATTGTGGTGCTGGATAAAGGCGTAATCAAAGAAATCGGCAATTTCGAGCAGTTGATGGCGATGAATGGTTTGTTTGCGGAATTGGCGACTAGGCAGATTGCGTAAGGTGGCGGGTTTTCGGTACTCAGCTAAATGCCTAGACTCAAGCGCCAAAGGCGCGCTCAAAGTTAGCCTAGGGCAACGCCCTAGGTTATTGATTTAGTTATGTATTTAGCCCTGTAGGGGCGGCCCAAGGCGAAATTTTTGGTCGCCCATTCAGGGCTAGAATTTTTGTACTTCCACCACCCAGGGCGTTGCCCTGGGCTGCCTTTGGGCGCGCCGTTGGCGCTTGAAAGATTAAAGCGTGCAAAGTTTGACGGCCTTCGCAAACCGAGTTTCGGGCTTGCCGAAAAATTCGAATTGCCACGCGCAGCTCCTTCTCCCCACTAAGGGTTTTATTCGGAGCCTAACCGAACTATGGGGAGAAGGTTGGGATGAGGGGCGGGCGATTTGCCGTTAGTTCTCAGGGCCTGGCGGCACAACTTGGCCGGCAATTCTTAGGAGTTCGCAGACATATTGATCTAAGGTTTCATTGCCGGAAAAAAAGCTAAGGGCGGCCTGAAAATCATTTTGAATTCTTGCGCGAACTCCAACTGCTCGCTCGTCATTTCCAGTCTCAATCCAATTGTGCTCTTGCATTTTTACTGCGAAATCCACATGGCTTACCCGACCCAGTGCTTTATATGCTGAGATATATTTGGTCGTGACGGAAGCGTCTGAAAGTCTGTTAGCGTCCCGATGAAAATTATCGTACCACTTGCTTAGTCCAGTTTTTCCTGTGATCACATCAGTAAAACCTTTTGGATCAACGAATCGGCAAACCAAACCTAAGCAAAGTGCAAAAGGCACTAACGGTTGTGACTCTGGGCAGCTACGAACGACCGCCGTTAAGGCGGTCATAATCTGCGTGAGATCGCGTATCGAAAGGTTATATGCAACACTGAAATCGGTAAGCGCAACGGCAAAGTAAGGAATCGCTCGAGAATCGTAATGGTCGCTAGGGTTGGCAGATTTCCGTACGCGCTTCATGCCCTCTTCGAGCTCCGGTATGCCCCCATTTGTAACGTGCCCATGCTCAACCATTAAGCTCAAAATGACTTTTTCGGCGCTAACTGGAGGCAGAAAAAACTCCATATCGAAAAATTTTCGCAGGTATCGTTCCCCATCTGCATGCGGCCCGTAAAGCGTTTGAACCGCAGAATTCAAATTGTCGTTGTCTAATGCCAGCACGAACGCGATTCCGGGCTCATTAAAAAAATGCTTAATGCGCTCCAACATCTTTATCGCGAAGTCTGGACGACAGCGATCAAGTTCGTCGATTACGAATACCAACTTACCATCGTCTTGATCACAGTCGCTTAAGAGTTTGATTCGGGCCTCCCGCAGTCCCTGTTGAAACATTTCGGAATCAGATTTGCGCTTCCGAGCATCTTCGAGCAATTGCAAGCCGGTATCGACGGCAGATGTATCGGCTGCAGCTAGATCTTCCGCTAAAATTATTGCGCCCTCGGATCCACCAAGTGTTTTGAATGCAAGAAATGCCCTTGCACTCACCTTTATGATCGGCGCAGCGTATTTAATAAGTTTATTAACAATAGAAATTGCGGCTTCTTTTATCGATTGAGCTTTAATTTTGAGCACACGTTCAGACAATGCGACCAATAGTGCTTCCATCGGATCAATATGATGGTCATTTTCCCAAGCGTTGAGGGTGACCACAGGCATTGAACTATCAGACGACTCGAGATGTTTAGCTAGGCGATCCAGAAATACCGATTTTCCGGAGCCAAATGGTGCTTTTAACGCGAGCACGAAATTGTCAGGCGTATTTGCAATTAACCGAGCCAGTCGTTCGCCAACGGCTTGACGTTCAAATACGTCGTCCGCCCATGGTGCGCTAAGTTTTATTTCTGGATGTCTTGCTTTGACGAGTACATTGCCCACAAATTTCTCCCAGGTCCGATTTAGGTTTTCCCAATCTTACCCCTCATCCTAACCTTCTCCCCATAGTTCGGTTAGGCTCCGAACTAAATTCATAGTGGGGAGAAGGAACTATCCGCGGCAATTTGAGGCGTGTGGCAAAGCCCTAATCGACACTCCGAAAATCAATATCCCCATAAATTTGCGTCAAACTAATTGAAGCCGCTGGGCAGTCAAGTTTGATCTCAGCATCGCCTAAATAATGCTCGAATCGCCAAGTTAGACCGTTCCGCCGATAGAGCTCGACGCTGCGTTTGTCTTGCGCCACTAATAAATAATTTCGCAATGTCGAAATTTGTTGGTAGGCAAATAGTTTTTCGGTGCGATCCGTGCGCTCGGTGGATTCACTCAGCACTTCAATGATCATGCACGGCGCTGATTTAACCAGCTGGTCTTGATCGCTTGGATCGCACACTGCCATCACATCAGGGTAGTAAATCGCATTGCTGGTACGCAATTTCATGTCGTTCAGATAGCCTCGGCAGCCGTGCTTGCGTAGGTGTGGCCCGAGAATTTCGGCGAAGGCAAAACAAATGCGATTGTGCCGCTCGCTGGCACCTGCCATCGCAAAAATTTGACCTGCAACAAATTCGTGCCGCAATTTAGCGGTCGCCTCGCCCTGCAAATATTCGTCGATGCTGATCAATTCAGGCCTTTCTAAGCGCAGTCATGAAAACAATCTCACCAGAATCATGCTGCAGTTTGAAGCTTTCACGGCTTGCTAGCAAATGCGAACGCGAAATGCATAATCGTTGGGCAATCGCGGCCAACGGAAACTGGCGTGCACACCCGAAAGTTGGCTGGTCATGCAAGATCATCACGATTTATGGCTGGCGCGCAAAAGCGTCAATTTAGAGGATGTTAGCGCGCTTAAATTAGCAACGGCCTAGCCTAGGCTAGCCAAAAAAGTGGCTCAGCCCTAACAGCGCTGAGCCACATCCAACTAATACTTCAATTAGCCGCCAGTTCTTTCGAATGCATATTCAACTTGGCGACCGTGTTTTTGCTGTACCAGCGGCCTTCTAGCAACACCAAGTCCAAATCGCTGGAGATCGGCGCGTCAAACAAGGTGATAGTGGTGCGTACCCGCGCGGTTTCGCCTTCTTGACTTAGCACTTGTACCTGTAGCGAATCGGCGATGGCGTTAACGTCAAGGCCATAGATAGTCAGCGCTTGTTTGCTTGCCGCAAGCAAGGCTCCGGCCTTGGCCAAGGCTTGTTCAAACGACAACATTTTGAGTTCGTCAATGCTGCGAACGCCGGTATTGCGCGCCGCATCGGCCAGCAGCGAGAGCGCTTGGCGCATGGATACTGAGCTCAAAAAATCAGTTTCGGACGCCCATTTTTGTATGCCCGGCAGTGCGCTTTCTAAAGCGACGCGTTGCTCGGGGGTGAGTTTAGAATCATCTGATGCGAGCGCTACCTGCAGCGCGCCCATGCCAATCAGCAGCGCACCGGCGGCTTTGGGCCGCGCTTCAATCAGTTTCGGCTCGATCTCGAGCATAAACTTGTCCACCGCATTCGCATCGGTCAGCTTGGCAATGCCCTCGCTAAACTTGCTGCGCTCGGCTGGGGTGATCGGTTTGAGGCGCTGCAACTCGAAACTTTGGCGCATGAGTTGGTAGTGGCTAGGCGGCACAACCGCACGTACCAAAGCCGCTAAGTCATTAGCGCGCAAGACGCGCGCAAGGTCTCGAATTTGTGCGGCCGGGTCAGGTACGGATTGGCTGACAGCGCGGCTAGCTGTCGTTATTGGAGTTAAGCGTTCTTGTGCAAAAACAGGATTGAAAGCGCTAATCACGCCGACAAACAGAAGGGACATCGACAAACGGCTGCTTTTCATGGTCGTACTCCTTGGTTGGGAGTTTTAGTGTACTGGTTGAGTACAACACCATAAGTGACAGAAGTACTGGGTGTGAAAATTTCTAAGGAATTGAGCGCGGTGCCACCATCACAAACCGCCCTCTAGTCGCCAACTCCCTAAAGCCACTCAATAGCTCCTCGCGCCACAGTTCGACATCGACTTGCATTGAGGTGCGCCCGACCTGCACCACGCGTGCCACCAGTTCGGCGATTTCACCGGCGCGCACCGGGTGTTTGAAGTCAACACCTTCGCTGCGCACGGTGACGACATGGCTACGGGCGTAGCGAGTAGCGGCGATGAAGGCGGCTTTGTCCATCCAGGCCAGCGCTTTGCCGCCGAATAAGGTGCCCTGATGATTGGTGTCGTTGGGAAAGACGATTTCCACCATGCGTACTTCCGGCCCAGGCAGTGTGGGTTGTGCGGCCTCAGAACGCATGGTCGAACGCCACGTCGCCGCTAATGCCTAATTGATACGCCGATACCCGTCGTTCAAAAAAATTCGCTAGCTCTTGCACGTCTTGTAGCTCGATAAAATCAAAGGGATTGCGCGCGTGAAAACGTTTCGGCATGCCGAGCATTACCAGGCGTTGGTCGGCAATGTATTCCAGATAGCTGCGCATCGCAGTAATCGACATGCCCATCACGCCGCCCGCCAGCACATCTTCGGCAAACTGGGTTTCGCAATCGACCGCTTCTTCGATCATGCTCAGCACTTGTTCGGCCAATTCGGCATCAAACAAATCCGGCTCTTGTTCGCGCACCACGCGAATCACTTCGAAAGCAAACGCCATGTGTGCGCTTTCATCGCGGAACACCCAATTGGTACCAGCCGCTAAACCGGGCAACAAGCCGCGCGAACGTAAGAACCAGACATAAGCGAAGGCGGCGAAGAAAAACAAGCCTTCAATGCAGGTGGCGAAGCAAATTAAGTTCAGCAGAAATTGTCGCCGCTGCGCTTTGCTGTCCAGACGCGTCAAATCATCGATTGAGGCAATCCAGCGCAGCGCGAAATTCGCCTTTCGGGTAATGGATGGAATCGTCTCGACGGCCTTGAACGCGCGTGCGCGTTCGTCTGGGTCGGGCATGTAGGTGTCAAGCAGGGTCAGGTAAAACTGCACATGCAGCGCCTCTTCAAACAGCTGGCGCGACAAATAAAGCCGCGCCTCGGGGGCGTTGATGTGCTTGTACAAATTGAGCACCAAATTGTTCGCCACAATCGCATCCCCGGTGGCAAAAAAAGCCACCAAACGCTCGATCAAATGGCGCTCTGCCGGCGCGAGCTTGCGTGCCAAATCGGCGATGTCGGTGCCGAATTCAACCTCGTCCACAGTCCAGGTGTTTTTGATGCCGTTTTTGTACATTTCGAAAAATTGCGGATACTGCATCGGGCGCAGCGTGAGGTTAAAGCCCGGGTCTAGGATCTTGCTCATTTGTTTGATGCCTGTTAATTAAGTGGATCTGATAAATTTTTTTGCGAACTGCGATAACACGCTTAGTCAGAATTTGTACGGCCCTGCCCATTGACGGGCTCCATGAACCTCGCAGCAAAACGAATCGTCATTGCGAACGCAGTGAAGCAATCTCGTCGTTTAAAGCTAGATTGCTTCGCTGTGCTCGCAAAGACGAGGTTCATGGTTTCTGGGCAGCCGCTCGTGGCTGAAAACTCAAGGCGAACGGTTCGATTCACTCAGTTACAAGCTTCGCAACTTCCCGGGTTTTCTAAAGAACACATGACTGCCTCGAGTGCTTCAGGCTGCGGAACAGACTCCGCAGCCAATGTCGCCTTCGCAATCTGCGTCGCCGGACGCGAGCGCAAGTAATACGTTGTCTTTAATCCGGCCTTCCAGGCATACATATACATGCTGGACACTTGCCCTAAGTTGGGGCTTTCCAAAAACAAATTCAGCGATTGGCTCTGATCGATGTACGGCAGGCGTGCGGCGGCAAGATCAATCAGCAGCTTTTGTGGCAGCTCCCAGGTGGTGCGATAAATCGCGCGCAATTCCGGCGGCAAATCCGCAATTTGCTGCACCGAACCGTCGCCGCGCTTGAGCGCATCGCGCGTGGCTTGCGTCCAAAGACCTAGCTTTTTTAGTTCGGCCACTAGGTAGCGATTAATTTGTAAGAAATCGCCGCTCAAGGTTTCGCGTTTAAATAAATTGCTGACCTGCGGCTCAATACATTCATAGCAGCCAGCGATGGAGGCAATCGTTGCCGTGGGTGCAATCGCAATCAATAAGCTGTTGCGCAAGCCGTGTTCGGCAATTTGCGCGCTCAAATCAGCCCAAGGTAAATTGAATTCACCGTGCGCTAAACCGGCCAGCTGGAAATGCAAACGCCCGCGTGCGGCATGGGTTTGCGCAAAGCTTGGATGTGCGCCCGCTACGCGCGCGAGTTCGCAGCTGGCCTTGAGTGCGTGGAAATAAATCGTGGCTTGGATTTTAGTCGACAACGCTTGCGCGGCTGGCGAATCAAAACTCAAGCGCTGCGCAAAAAACACGTCTTGCAGGCCCATTAGACCTAAGCCAATCGGGCGCCAATTCAGATTGGAATTGCGCGCGGACTCAATCGGGTAATAATTCAGATCGATCACGCGATCCAAGGCGCTAACCGCGCGCTGCACCGTTTCCGCCAGCTTGTCAAAATCAAAACCATCCGCGCTGAGGTGTTTAGCCAAATTAATGGAGCCCAGATTGCAAACGGCGGTTTCACCGGCATCGGTCACTTCAATAATTTCGGTACACAAATTTGAGCTGTGTACCGTGCGATTCGGTAGCGCTGTTTGATTGCACAAAGCGTTCGAGCGGTCTTTGAAAGTCATCCAGCCATTACCGGTTTCGGCCAAGGTGCGCATCATGCGCGCATACAGTTCGCGCGCTGGCAAGGTTTTCCTGGCCAGCCCGCGCAGCTCAGCCTGCACATAAGCCGCTTCGAACGGGGCACCGAACAAGTCGGTCAGCTCTGGCGCATCTTTGGGGTCAAACAAACTCCAATTCGCGCCAGCTTCCACGCGCTGCATAAATAAATCCGGCACCCAGTTCGCCAAATTCAAATGATAGGTGCGCCGCGCCGCGTCGCCGGTGTTATCGCGCAATTCCAAAAACGCCTCAATATCGGCGTGCCAAGTTTCTAAATACACGCACGCGGCACCTTTGCGACGGCCGCCTTGATTGACTGCTGCGACCGAGGAATCCAGCGTTTTTAGCCACGGCACAATGCCGTTTGACACACCATTGGTGGAGCGAATCCAGGCCCCGTCGGAGCGCACGCGATGAAACGGCAGGCCAATGCCACCGGAAAATTTGCTCAGGCGCGCAACGTCGTGATAGCGCCCGTAAATGCCATCCAGCGAATCCTCGGGCGAGTCCAACAAGTAGCAGCTAGACATTTGTTCGTGACTGGTACCGGCGTTGAAAAGCGTGGGCGAACTCGGTAAATAATCCAATGCGGCAAACAATTGGTACAGGGCAATCGCCTCGGCGACGTCATCACCACTGAGCGCGCAGGCGACACGCAAGAAAAAATATTGCGGCGTTTCGATCACCGTACGCTTGGCCGGGTGTTTCAGCAAATAGCGGTCAAACAAGGTGCGCATGCCAAAGTATTCCAGCGCCTGGCTATAGCTGGGCTGGATCGCGTCATTGAGTTTGCGCGCATAGCGTTGTACAAAATGGGCGACGCGCGGGTTGATCAAACCCAGTTCAAAACCGTGCGAGATCGCTTGCGAAAACGACTGAATTTCCTGCGTGCTGACTTCTTTGTCGATGTAGCTACTCAACAGCCGCGCCGCGAGCTTGGAGTACTCTGGTTCCTCAGCGGTTAGTGCGGCGGCCGTTTGGATCGATAGCTCGTCTAGCGCTTTGGAAGTAGCGCCATCAAACACGCCGCTAATAGTTTTCAACGCGACCCGCATCGGGTCAATATCGGTCAAACCCGCCGCCGCACGCGTGACCGCGCGAACGATTTTGTTGACATCGATCGCTTCATAGCGGCCATCGCGCTTGATCACCGACATGGTCGGTGCCGAGGGTGGCGGCTGCAGTTGAAAGCGTGTTTGTGGCTGGGATGTGTCGTTTGCCTTAGCAAACGCACCATCGGAAAACTTCATTTCGGCAATTTCGGTCATGCTGACACCTAATAGTTTGCGCACAACGGTCAGCGCCCTAGCGCTCCGCCAATGCCAGCAACTTAGGAAAATCACGGAATAGACACGTGCGCAGCGCAACGCACAGCTGCAAGCCGATCTATTGCCGCAACCCGCCCTAGAGGTGCCTGCATGGACTGCGCCGTGGTGCAGAAATGGCGCAGCTGTCGGCAGGTCTTCGGACTTATGGACACTGCTTAGCTCTAACTTGAGTCTGCTAAGCCCCCTACTAATCGCTGCTTCCCGCGCCCCCTTTTAGGATGCAGTGCATAGACGCGACGTTCGTTTCCACTTACCGCTGCTGGGCAGTGCTGGAATTGTTTTCAAAGCCGCGATTAGACGACTATTTAAGCGCACCAGCTTCCCTTTTCAGGCCACAACTTGCGATTGCGGCACACCGACCGACACAAGATATAGCATGTCAGCCACGCTGGCAACGCTATATTTAGTGTTTTCCTGATAAAAGTGTTGGTTGTCTCGACGGCGATGCCTGCCTGCCATTACGGCCATGCGATTTCAACATAATCGCGTAAACTTCGCCGACATTGGCTTCGGTGGGGCAAGCGATGGCATTAAACCAAATTACACAATTGATCAGCGATTGGCGCGCAGGTAGCGAGGGCGCGGAAGAAAAGCTGTTGAAAATGGTGTATCCAGCGATGAAGGAAATCGCCGGGCGGCAACTGCGTCAAGCCAAACAATTTACCCTGCGCCCGACCGAGCTTGCCAATGATGTGTTGATGCAAATGCGCGAAGGCGCGGGGCTAGATGCGGCAAGCTCGAAACATTTTTACACCTTGGCGGCGCGCATGATTAGGTTTCTAATTGTGGATCACATCCGTGCCAACCAAGCGCAAAAGCGCGGGTCCGACGTCGTTTTCGTTGAGCTTGAGTTTGCCGTATCTGAAGCCGGCGGCATCAATCCAGCGGACCGACTAGATTGGCTGGCACTGGATGCGGCGCTGGTTGAACTGGAGCAGGAACAAAAGCGTTACGCCACTTTGGTGGAGCTGCGCTATTTTATGGGCATGTCGACGCGCCAAGCGGCGGATGCGATGGAGGTCAGTACCGCCACCGCAGATCGGATTTGGCGCTATGCACGGGCGTTTTTGGCCGACCGCTTAGGCGTGCCTGCATCCAATTCCGGCCCGGTGCTGGCCGCAGGCCAATAGTGCATGACAAAAATCGAATGGTTTGATCTTTTAGTTGAACTAGATGCGCCACAACGCGCGCAAAAATTAGACGAAATTCGGGCGACAGATGCGGATTTAGCGACGCAGCTGCAGCGTCTGCTCACCTTGGATGCAGCTGACGCCGACCAACCCGACGCCCTCGAATCGCAACTAGGCGGGCAGCTGAATTTCGTGATTGCGCAAACCGTGCAGGCGCGCACACAGATAGGCTCCTACCGACTTTTGGGCTTGCTCGGGCAAGGCGGCATGGGCGAGGTGTGGCGCGCCGAACGCGATGTTGCGGGCAACAAGCAGCCGTTGGCGCTGAAGATCTTGAAGCTCGAAGACATGAGCGCAGAAGCGCACGAGCGCTTTGCCTTGGAGCAGCGCACTTTATTGAAATTGGTGCACCCGAATATCGCGCGCTTGATAGACGCCGGGGTTGCAAGCGATGGCCGCCCTTGGATTGCAATGGAGTTGGTCGAGGGCGTACCGATTACGCAATATTGTGATCAGCATCAGCTGAGCGTCAACGCGCGCTTAGCACTGTTTCGACAAGTGATCGCCGCCGTGCAGTACGCGCACGACTATTTCATCGTGCACCGCGATATCAAGCCTGACAACGTTTTGGTGGATGCAAGTGGAACGGTCAAACTGCTGGATTTTGGTATTGCCAAAACACTAGACCTACACGCGCCCCACACTTTGACGCAACAGCGGTTTTTTTCGCTGTACGCGACTGCGCCTGAGCAGTTGTTAGGAAGCTCAGTATGCGTAGGCACCGATGTTTATGCGCTCGGTGGCTTGTTGTATGAACTACTGAGCGGCGCGCCACTGATAAGTCGGGAACTAAAAACCCCAGCTCAGCTGCAAGCGTTTATCGTTGAGAAAACCCCGACGCTACCCAGCAAAATCGTCGATGCCAACGCCGCCATCAATCGCAACGCCGCCAGCGTAACCAAGCTCAGTGCGAATTTGCGCGGTGATTTGGACCGCATTGTGCTGCACGCCTTGCGCAAATTACCGAGCGAACGCTATGCCAGCGCACGCGAATTTGATGAGGATATTCAAGCGTTTCTCGAACATCGGCCGGTGAAAGCTGCCGGGCAAGGCAAGCGTTATCGCACCACCAAATTCCTACGTCGGCACTGGCTGGCGGCGAGCATTTCTGGCCTAGCACTGGCGAGTTTGCTGACGCTGACGGTGCTATTGGGTTGGCGCGGCAATCAGTTGCAGCGCGCCAACGCAGTCGCGCTGGAGCAGCAAAAGCGCGCCGAAGTGGCCAAGGCTACGGCCGATGAGGCGCGGGTGGCAGCAGAGTCGGTCAATAGTTTTCTAATGGATGTCTTTAAACGCGCCGACCCGCTGGCGCGCGAGCGCGGCGATAAAAGTCTAAGCGTGGTGATTGATGCCAGCTTTGCTGAGATCAAAGCGCGGCAAAAGTTTGATCAATCCACCGCACCAGTGTTGATTGCATTGGTGCAAGGCTTGATCACTTTGGGCAAGACCGATAAAGCTGGGCCACTGTTAGATCAGATTGAAAAGGAAATTAAGTTAACGCCGCATCAGCAATTACAGGCGGCATTGATGGGCGCGGATATCGCGTACACGGAACAAGAAGTAAAACTACTCAAAACTCGAATGGGTCAGATAGAGCAAATTAGTCCGGCACTTTTTGATGCCGCTCAGCGCGCGCATGTGCTGGATTTGCGCGCGCGACTGGCTAGCATGGATGGTCAATATGATTTGGTTCTACGCTTCACTGAGGGGCGTGAACTGAGTATGTCGCTGCTATGGCTTCGAGTCTCTACCTTGATGCGACTCAATAAAGCAGACCAAGCTCGTAGTTTGGTTTCTAGGTATTTGGAACGCATTAACCAAGAAACTGACCGGCCTTTCCTACTGACCGCGCTGGGCACTATTGCACAACGATCTAACGACAGAAATGAAGAACTTAAGCGGTTTTCAGAAGCCTACCAAGCGTCTCTGGCGTTGTATGGTGCCGAAAGCGCGACTGTTTTGAGCTATCACAGCAGATACGCGGATGGTTTGCGCAGAACCGGTCAATATCAGCTTGCCGAGGCAGAGTACAACAAGATCATTGCGCAGGCACAAACACATCTAAAAGCCAATGACCCTAGGTTCTATGCGTTTTCATACAATATCGCCATTTGCCAAGCCAAAAGCGGGAAATTGACCAGTGCCGGGCGTACCCGGCTGCTGGCTGCGGCGAATTCGCCCCGTGAGCTGAACGAAATCATCCTGGGTGCACAAGTCGGGCTCGCGCGGGACGACTATTTAAATGGGCGATATCCGGCATTTGAAGCAAGAATGCGTGCGCTTGAGCC
>JAYVAQ010000163.1:0-2357 GCA_043750875.1 Rhodanobacteraceae bacterium | reverse complement strand
GGTCAGTATGAAATCTGGCGCAAGTTGATCGATACCAATCCACACCTGTCGCACTTGGCCGCGCCCGACTAAGGCCATACCAGCAGCAACTTGTCGCACTTGCGCCTGGAAATAAAGCTCAAACTGGCCACCACTAAGTGCTTCGCGCAAGCCCGCCTCTAAATGCGCGCGCGCGGTAACGATTGCCTGCATTTGCGGGTCAAAAAAGCGTAGCGTGTTGCGTCCAGCTGATTTCGCTTGATACATCGCCAAATCGGCGCGTTTGAGTGGCTCATCGATACTTTCGTCTTTTTCACCAAACAATGTAATGCCGATGCTCGGCGTGCTGTGATGCGCGTGCCCACCCAATTCATAGGTCTGATTTAGCGCCAAACGAATTTTTTCGCCCACCGTTTCAGCTTGAGTCGCGGCTTCTAAAATATTCTCGCTCAAATCTTCCAACATCAACACGAATTCGTCGCCGCCCAAGCGCGCCACTGTATTGCCTTCTGGAATACACGCGCTTAAACGTTGTGCTACTTGCTGCAAAAGCTGATCGCCCAAATAGTGCCCGTGGGTATCGTTGAGAAACTTGAAGTTATCCAAGTCAACAAACAATAGCGCACCATGATTTTGCCTTCGTGCGCACGCCGAAAACGCTTGTTTTAAGCGATCCATCAACAGCCGCCGATTCGGCAGCGCGGTGAGCGCATCAAAAAACGCTAGGTTTTGAATCTGATCTTCTGCCGCCTTGCGCGCAGTGATGTCGACAAACGCCGCGACATAGTTGGTCAGTACGCCCGCCGTATCTTTGACTGCAGTAAGCGCCATCCACTCAGGAAAAATATCGCCATTCTTGCGCCGATCCCAAATCTCGCCCTGCCAAGTGCCGGTTTTTTCCAAGCTTTGCGTCATTGCCTCATAAAAGGCGCTATCGTGACGGCCAGATTTGAGTAAATCCTTGGGTTTTTGCCCGAATGCCTCTGCGGCGCTATAGCCTGTAATTCGGGTGAAGGTGCTATTGACCCGCAAAATGACGAATTCGGCGTCGGTAACAAACATGCCCTGCTGCGATTCAAACGCGATAGCTGCGATTCGTAACTCTGCTTCCGCTTGCTTTTGCGCAGTGATATCACGCGCCACCACTACCAGCGCTTTGCGCGCGCCCGACTCGTCGAAAATCGGCAGCTTCAGTACGTCGTAATCCAGCACCGAGCCATCGTCTAGCGTCATAGACTCGGCAAATAAAGTGCGCTTACGCGCCGCCCACGCAATTTCATCATCGTGGTGGCACGCTTGGTAAACAGATCTGTAATCAGGCAGTAGCTGCCCCATTTCCAAATCAGTTTTACCGCGCCAAGCAAAATCGCCTAATTGAAACAGCTGCTTTGCTGCCTCATTGATAATTTGCCAGCTGCCTTGGCCATCCTTAAAAAAAATCGCATCGGGAATCGCCTCGATCAAGGTGCGAAATCGATCTTCACTGAGCATCACCCGCTCTTGCCCGTGGCGAAGTTCGGTCAAATCAATATCGATGCAAAAAAGCTCCGATTCGCCCGTTGGCAAATGCACCAAATAGTGGCTTGAATAGACGACCACGCGGGAGCCGTCTTTGCACTTTAGGCGCAACTCTTCCGAGGGAATGACGACGCCGGTGTCAATTATTTTTTGCATATCGCGCACGACTTGCGGGCGCAATTCCTCTGGAATAATCAAATCCAGTAGGTTCTTGCCAATAGCCTCAACGGCGCTGTAGCCATAAAGCCGCTCGGAAGCAAGATTCCAATACAGCACCGTGCCATCGGAACGATAGCCTTGCACGGCGGCAGGCATATTAAGCAAAAGCTCACGAAACTGATGCTCGCGTAGCTTGGACGTTTCATTGTCGAGCATTATCTCTCCGCATGACGAACGCACGCATAAGCAATAAATTTAAGCTTCACAGTCTAGCGCGCCAAGGCGCAATTGGGTGAGCGCGCTTCGTCGTGAAGGCTAAATCGCAGACATCGGCGCGACTATTCGATCTTATTTTTTAGTATTTAATTCGATATACGCCTCAATCTGCGCTTCCAACACCGGCAAGGTCACACCGCCATTTGCCAGTACCGCATCGTGAAAAGCCCGGATATCAAAATTAGCGCCCAGCGCAGCTTCAGCCCGATGGCGCAACGCCAAAATTTTCAGCTCGCCCATTTTGTAAGCCAGCGCTTGTCCAGGCCAGGCAATATAGCGGTCGATTTCGGTCGTGATCTCATGCTCAGAAAGGGAGGTATTGACGCTTAAATACGTGCGTGCCTGCGCCCGCGTCATCGCACCACTATGAATCCCGGTATCCACCACCAATCTACAGGCGCGCCACATTTCATAGCTGAGTCGGC
>JAYVAQ010000162.1:0-18709 GCA_043750875.1 Rhodanobacteraceae bacterium | reverse complement strand
TCCACTTCCAAAAGAAGGTGATGACCGCGCTGTTCGGCGGCGAAGGCTTCATCATGCAAAAGCTGGAAGGCGATGGCATGGTGTTCGTTCACTGCGGCGGCACCTTGATCGAAAAAGAACTGCAAGCCGGCGAAGTGCTGCACGTCGATACTGGCTGTGTCGCGGCAATGACGCAAACGGTCAGCTTTGATATCGAACAAGTCGGCGGCATCAAGAGCATGATTTTCGGCGGCGAAGGTGTGTTTTTCGCGAAAATGACCGGCCCTGGTCACGTATGGATCCAATCCCTACCCTTTAGCCGCTTAGCCGGACGCATTTTTGCAGCCGCGCCACAAACCGGTGGCGGTGGAGTCGGTGAAGGCTCGGTTCTGGGCGGTTTAGGGACGTTGTTGGGTGGGGATCGGTAAGGCGTAATTTATGAAAATGACGCCAATGACTGACGCACAAAGAGATTCCTGGTCAGTCATTTCTCGCAAAGGTCTTTTGCATTTTGTCGTGTTCAAAGGCATAGCTCGGATAGGCTCGTTGTTTGGAGTTTTGAACTTTCTACTTACGTATTTCTTATCTCCGCAAATTTTGTTAGGAGTTCCTGGCGAAATTTTGCGATTTGTATTTAACGCAACTTTTTTCGGCGTGGTGTTTTCTTTGCTGATTTGGAAGTCCAATCAGAGACGATGCATACGCTACGACCCATAAAATCGTAAATATGAGCACAACACCCAAAGTCTCGGAAATCCGTCAAATTGCCGTAACTGTGAGCAATGTTGAGGCAGCACTTGGTTTTTATCGCGACATCTTGGGTCTGGCCTTCTTATTCAGCGCTGGGCCCAACCTAGCTTTTCTGGATGCGGGCGGCGTGCGCATCATGCTCTCCACCCCGCGCGGCGCCGGCAGCGTTGGTGCGAACTCGACGCTGTACTTCACTGTTTCCGACATAAACGCCACCCACGAAGCGTTCGTTGCGCGTGGTGCAACTAATGAGCGCACACCGCAAATGACCGCAAAAATGCCCGACCATGAACTTTGGATTGGGTTTCTGCGCGATCCAGATGGCAATTTGGTTGCGCTATTGGAGGAACGGCGGTGATCAGAATAATGCTAATTGCAATATTCACCGTGGCTTTCACAAATGCAAAAGCTGATCACTGGGAATTACGTGGCGAGCAATTATTTGAAAATGATATCCAATTATTTGACTGCAAACAGCTGTTTGTGAAAGGTAAAGCCATTGCATGGGTTACAAATTCGCGCAGCACTGATATCGGCTTAATCACACGTGTTTGCGAAAAATATGAACCGCCTCAGTTTGTGACACCGGGCGCCACCAGTGGCGGAATTGCGGAGGGATGGTTTCTTTTGAAACCCAGAAAATTGACCCTAACGCCATTTTCAATGCCGCAATTGGACCTTTTCTCGAATCCTGCTTTCTGCGGTGCTTTCGTTGCCTTTTGGGGTTTCACAAAAGAACGCGATGTGTCGCTCATTCTGGCTGATTTACGCTCCCGTGCCATAGTCAAACAAGTACAGGTCGGAAAATTGGTTCTGGAAACCGACAATCTCTATCACCTATCCGGTGCTGCCTGGAACCGGCAATGTACTAAAGCCACCTTTGAAGATGTTCGCTATATTCAAAAGCACGTGTTGTCATCGAAAACGCCAAAGTAAGCCATAGGCCAATCATGAAACGCCTGCTAGTTCTTGCCCTGTTTGCCCTCGCGTCCTGCGCACCGCACGCCGCGCCTAAAGTTATGGACGGCGACATCATTTTCCACACCTCAAAATCATCGCAAAGCCTGGCGATCCAACGCGCCACCGGTTCGCGCTACAGCCACATGGGAGTTATTTTCATGCGCGCTGGTAAGCCATTTGTGTACGAGGCGGTTTCGCCAGTCAAATACACGCCGCTTGATCAATGGATTGCGCGCGGCGCGGGTGGGCACTATGTCGTCAAACGGCTGAAAAATGCAGCAACGCTGTTGACACCAACTGCGCTTGAGCGGCTACATAAGGCCGCTGGTAAGTTTGTTGGGCGGCCCTACGATCTTGCCTTTGGCTGGTCCGACGATCGGCTGTATTGCTCCGAGATCGTCTGGAAACTGTATGAGCGGGTGCTGGACGTACGCGTCGGTGAACTACAGAAAATACGCGACTTCAATCTAACCGACCCCGCCGTTCGCGCCAAAATGCGTGAGCGCTACGGCGCAAATATTCCGTTGGAAGAACCGGTGATATCGCCGGGGGCGATGTTTGATTCCAAGCTGTTGGATACCGTGGCTGAGCGTTAAGCATTAGTGTGCATTGCAGAAATTTGCTGCCTTGCACTAAGCTCAAGCCCATTGAATAGCGGAGCGTGGCAAAATGCGTGCATTAGTCTTGGTAATAAGTTTGCTAACCTTTGTCAATGCGCACGCCGCGAAGGTGGACTTGCAAACACGTGCGGCCACTGCTGAAGGCGCCTCGGCACGCGTGCTGGTAATGCTGCACGAAGCTCCCGAGTCGCTGCGTAATAATGAAACATTGTCGGCGCGCGTTGCGCGCATTCAACAGGATGTGGATGCCGTGTTGTTGGCATTGCCAGCATCGGTCTACACATTGCAGCGCAGGTTTCAGGCGGTGCCGGGTTTTGCCATTGATACCGAAACAGCCGGGCTTGATCTGCTCGAGCGTGACCCGCGCGTGCATAGCGTCGGGCTTGATGTTGGTGGCAGCGGTTCGGGAACGATTGCTCCGGATACAGCCTCAGTACTCAATCAAGTTAGTACTCTACAGGCGCTAGGCCTCGATGGCGCCGGCATGAAGGTCGCGGTGATTGATTCCGGCATCGATACCGACCACGTCGACTTCACCGGCCGCATTGTCGCGCAACAGTGTTTTTGTTCGGGTGTGGCCGGTACGGTTGGTTGTTGTCCAAATGGCTTGGATACTCAGTCGGGCACAGGTGCCGCGGAAGATACCCACGGCCATGGCACCAATGTGAGCGGCATCATTTTGGGCGCGGGCGATGTCGCACCGCGCGGCGCGCTGCCCGCCGCAAGTCTGGTGTCGGTGAAAGTGCTGGACGCGAACAATAGTTTTTGTTGCGCCTCGGATGTGATCGCGGCAGTTGACTGGGTTCGTGTTAATCATCCAGACGTCGATGCAGTGAATATGAGCCTCGGCACCGGCGCGCTGTTCACAGGCGACTGTGACGCCAGCCCCACTTTCAATGTGGCCATGTCTACCGCGGTCAATGCGCTTCGTGGTGTCGGTGCTACCGTTACCGCGTCCAGCGGCAATCAGGGTTCCAATACCAGCAGCAGTTCACCCGCGTGCATCGCATCCACCATCGGCGTAGGCGCAACCTGGGACAGTTCAGTCGGTAGCGCCACTGTGCTAGGTTGTACCGATGCCACGACGGCAGCCAAGCAAGTTACCTGTTTCAGCAATTTGGGCGGCACGCTGGATCTGACCGCTGCGGGTGCCTTCGTCACTTCAACCGGCTTCAATGGCGGCACGTCCACATTTGCTGGCACCTCGCAAGCTGCGCCGATGGTCGCCGCCTGCGCTGCAGCACTCAAGCAAGCAAATCCAAGCGCTACCATGAATCAGATCGAAGCCCGAATTAAAGCTGCGCCAACCACGGTCAACACTCCGCGCAATGGCAGCATCAACTATCCGTTTTTAAATTGTGTAGAAGCCTTAGGCCCTTTGTTTGCGAATGGCTTCGAATAGCCCTGCTTCGCGGTATTCTCAATATGCCGCCGTGGAAAGTGCTAATTTGATTCTTTTTTGTGTTTCGCTTCCTTTTTCTGTTCCGCTTCCTCTGCCTGAATTTTTTTGCGCCATTTTCGATACGTTGGGAAATTATTAATGGTCAACATCAAATACAGCAGCAAGGTCGAACCAATCGCAATCACATAAAACCCGAGCGCAACGGCCACCCCAACGGCGGAAATTGCCCAGACGTTCGCCGCTGTCGTTAAGCCGTTCGCTTCCTGCATTTGATCGTTCTTGAAGATTAAGCCTGCGCCTAAAAACCCGACCCCGGTAATGATATTGGCCACGACGCGTGCGGCAGAATTGTTGTCCGCAAAGTGAGCAACCACGCCAGTAAATAACGCAGCGCCCGCACACACCGCACCGAAAGTACGGATGCCCGCACTTTTATTATCGCGTTCGCGCTCATAACCCACCAAACAGCCTAAAAACGCCGCAAATATTACCTTTGCGACAATGATTAGCTCTAATTGCACTTGCATAGATATCATTGTTTTCCTTAAATTTTTGGCGATTTCATTTTCCTTGGATCGCCTCGGCGACACTGTACTATTTTCGCAGCCGCCGTATAGCTTTGCCCGTTACAATCAAACCCATGCAAACACTCAATATCGCCGCCTATTTATTCGTCGACATCCTCGATCCGCCAGTAACGGCGGACGCAATTCGTGCGAAATGCTTGGAACTTGCACTCAAAGGCACGGTGCTGGTTGCGCCCGAGGGAATCAATCTTTTTCTCGCCGCCGAGTTTGAGTCCATTGAGCAATTTCTGTTTTGGTTGCGCACGGATCAACGCTTTACCGCGCTCGTCGAGAAGCGTCAGTATTCCGCCGAGCAACCTTTTAAGCGTATGAAGGTCAAGCTCAAGCGCGAAATCGTGCCACTGGGCGTAAACAATCTGTCAGTAGCGCAAAACCCGGCACCGCGCATGACTGCGGAGCTACTAAAACAATGGCTAGATGCGGGTAAAGAGTTTGTGTTGCTAGATACGCGCAACCGCTTTGAGTTTGAGCGCGGCACATTTGCATCTGCGGTGGACTTGAATATCGGCCAGTTCCGCAATTTTCCCGATGCGGTAGAGGCCAAGCTCGGCGAATGGCAAGATAAGCCGATCGTGACCTTTTGCACCGGTGGCATACGCTGCGAGAAAGCCGCGCCATTGATGCAGCGCATGGGTTTTACGGATGTGCATCAATTAGACGGCGGAATTTTGAAATATTTTGAATTATGTGGCGCGGCGCACTACCAAGGCGATTGCTTTGTTTTTGATGAGCGCACGGCTTTGGATGGGGCGTTGGCGCCTGCAAAATCTGAGGTGTAAGCGGGTGCAGCACTCACAATGTTGGCATTTGCGTCCAACCTAATAAGACTTACCTAGCTGCAAAGCGATACGCCACAGCCCTTTCGACCCAGCACCCACTTTAGGTGATACGTGGATGCTATTCCCCCGATAGAGTTCGTTTATGTTTCTGCTCGTATTTCTGCTCATGCTGTTTCCAGCATCTTTCATTTTGGTGGTGGGCTTGTGCATTTGCCGAGCCGGGCAACGCGGCGCATGCGCAATACTTTGGGCACTTAGTCTAGTTGCCGTCAATATCAGTACCTATCTGATGGCATCTCCGTACTCGCCTGGCATTTGGCTAGCGCTGGCGTTAGGCGCGCCAATGTTTTGTGTAATATTTGCGGCGTATTCCCGGTTTGCTCAACCAAGGCAAAGTTGTGAGTCGCTAAGCGCGACGTCCAAAACAGACGTGCCCGAAACACCTATTTCACCGCTTAATATGCGCCTCTGGAAAATCGCGGCGCTTGCGTTAGCGCTACTGCCTATTGGCGCCATTGTGATTACTAAATTTCATATGACAAATTTCGACACCAACGTTGCCGACTGCAAAAAAACCGTCGCGAGCGCATTGGTCAGCAAAAATGCAGCCAATACGTGTTGTGAATCGAGGTTGACTTGTTCAGCTCCAAACGGCTTTAGTGCGCCAGATGTCTTCACAGATAGCATGGTCTACACCGGTAGGTTGGTGGGGCAGCAAGTCTACTTAGAGGCGCATTTGCATGCAGACGCGGTCGTTTGGGAGTGCCACGTTTACCCAAAAATATTTGGCAACAGCACTTGCCAAGGCTACGATGTCGGTTGGCATTGAGGTTGCGGGCGCGTAAGTCTGGGTGCGGCTCAAACTGATGTGGTCGGTCATCCCCGAATGTTTTAGTTGGGAATCCAGCCCGCTCTTGCAACTAATTGCGGCGGCGCTACGAGAAATGAGCCCACTGGATTCCCGCCAAAAGCGCCCGGGAATCACGAACTTAGAGCACCGTCACTGCATTAGTTTGAATCACAATCCACAAACCTCAAAGCGCAGCAATTTTTGATGACTGCGATCAGCCTCTAAAAAATTTCTTTTGCATCGCTTGAGCTTTGCAAATTCAGCCCCACTGAATGTTCGACATTTTTCGAATAAACCAGCAGGAATTCTATGAGTTCACCCGTCAGCATCAGTAACGAACGCCCGGTCGAGAGCAAAGCCGAGTTGGTTGAATTTTTGGCCGGTGGCGAAAAAGTAAAAGCAGACTGGCGTATCGGTACCGAGCACGAAAAATTTGGCTTTGACAGCGAAACACTGAGGCCCTTGCCGTTTGAAGGTGAGCGCGGCATTCGCGCGATGTTGGAAGGCATGACGCGCTTCGGCTGGGAGCGTGTCATCGAAGGCGGCAATTTGATTGCGCTCAAACGCGATGGCGCTTCTGTGACGTTAGAGCCTGCGGGCCAGTTTGAGCTGAGCGGCGGCATGTTGAAAAACATTCACGAAACCTGCTGCGAAACCGCGACGCACCTGCGCGAGGTTAAAGAAGTCGGTGATGAGCTGGGCGTGGGCTTTTTAGGCATGGGCTTCCAGCCAAAATGGCGCCAGGACGAAATGCCGTGGATGCCCAAAGGCCGCTATAAAATCATGCGCGAATACATGCCCAAACGCGGCAGTTTGGGCCTGGATATGATGACGCGCACCTGCACCGTGCAAGTCAATTTGGACTATAGCTCGGAAGCGGACATGGCGAAGAAATTCGCCACCTCCTTAGCACTGCAACCAATCGCGACCGCGTTATTCGCGGATTCCCCGTTCACCGAAGGCAAGCCGAATGGCTTTATGAGCTTTCGCTCCAACGTCTGGTCGGACACCGACCCAGACCGCACCGGCCTGCTGCCTTTTGTGTTTGAGCCGGGCTTTGGCTACGAACGCTATGTGGATTATTTGTTAGACGTGCCGATGTATTTTGTCTACCGCGATGGCAAATATATCGACGCCTCCGGGCAATCGTTTCGAGACTTTATGGCGGGGAAATTGCCAGCTTATCCCGGACATAAGCCGACGTTGTCTGACTTTTCAGATCATTTCACCACCGCGTTTCCAGAAGTGCGCCTTAAGCGCTATTTGGAAATGCGCGGTGCCGACGGCGGCCCGTGGAATCGCTTGTGCGCGCTGCCAGCGTTTTGGGTGGGGCTTTTGTACGACCAAACAGCACTTGATGCTGCCTGGGATCTAGTGAAAAACTGGAGCATGCCCGAGCGCGAAAAACTGCGGGTGGACACGCCTAGAGTTGGCTTTAAAGCCACAGTCGCTGGCCGTAGCGCGCTCGATGTCGCCAAGGACGCCGTCGCAATTGCGGCGGACGGCCTGAAACGCCGCGCCTTTCTCAACAATAATGGCGCAGATGAACGCATGTATCTGGAGCCGCTGATTGAATTTACCGAAGCCGGAATCACGCCTGCCGAACGTAAGTTGGCGCTTTATCACGGCGCTTGGCAGGGCTCGGTCGACCCGGTATTCCGGGAGTTTCAGTATTGATCTGCTGGTGAAATGCGCGTAAGTTATGCGCACAATCACTGCGTGGAAAATACCATGAACGCTGTCGCAAAGAAGTCGACTAACTTGAGCTTGCCGGAGGACGTTTTGGAAAGCGCGCGCGCGCTCAAACTCAATTTGTCGCGTGAGCTGGAAATACATCTTCGATCTGTAATTCGTGAAAAGCAGTCCGAGCAATGGCGGCTTGAGAATCGTGAAGCGATTCAAGCGATCAACGCGCAAACGGAGCGCGACGGCCTTTGGTCAGACGGTTTGAGAATGTTTTAGGTGAAACGGTTTGATGTTTTTATCAACCCGCAGGAGCGTTTTCGCAAAGAATTTCCCTATGTCGTAATTGTGCAGTCGGATTTATTAGATGAATTTGGCACGCGCGCAGTGGTGCCGCTTGCGCGCAGTCGATATGCGCCTAGCCAAATTAACCCTATCATCGAATTTGACGGCGAAAGTTTTGTTTTTTGCGCCCAGCTAATCGCTGCAATTCCCACACAATCATTGACCAAGCTGCGCGGCAACCTCAGTTTTGCGCACAGTGTTATTTTTCGTGCCCTTGATTTCTTATTCGCAGGATTCTAGCCATGCCTTCTTTCGACATTATTAGCGAAATTGACAAACACGAACTTACCAACGCGATCGATCAAGCCAATCGTGAGCTAACTAACCGTTTCGATTTCAAAGGACAAGATGCCAGCTACACGCTGGAAGAATCGGTGGTGATCCAAAAAGCGCCCAGCGATTTTCAACTCAAGCAGATGCTGGATATCTTAAAAGCCCGCCTGGTTGCGCGCAAAATCGATGTGCGCACCATGGATGTCGCCGACCCAGAAATCGCGTTGGGTTCGGCCAAGCAAAAAATCACCATCAAGCAAGGCATTGAGCGTGATTTTGCCAAGAAAATTATTGCGCTGTTAAAAGAGGCAAAGCTCAAAGTTGACACGCAAATTCAAGGTGAAAAGCTGCGCGTATTAGGCAAGAAAAAAGACGATTTACAAATGGCGATGGCGTTGATTCGCAGCACCGAGCTGGAATTGCCACTGCAGTTTGAGAATTTTAGGGATTAACCAGTTTGGCTAAACACCTAACTATTCCGTGCTAGCAAGATCGCAATTTGAAGAAACTTCGTTTCCGCTTCGCAATTTATCCGCCTTTGGCGGATTGCTACGCTGACTACCAAAAAATTTTATATCGCCTGCTGTAGTCAGATTGTCATAGGACTTACGCGGTTTCGCCATATTGAAATTTTAGCTTTCCATGATTCGATTTCATGGAAATGCTAATGCACCAGCCTCGTTCAATATCAGCTTCAAATCATGCGCTACGCCGCGTCGCGTTGGCTGCACTCAGTCTTGGCTTTAGCCCGCTGCTGTTGGCGCAAACCGGGCCGTGGTATCTGAGCGCGAAGGCGGGCGTTGCGGAATTTGAGCTCGCCGAGCCATTTCAAAGCGCCATCGCGTTGGCGGGCGCACAGTACCAAAGCGATGTTAAAGACACCGGTGTGCAGCTAGGGGTTGGCTACCAGCTCAACCCAAATTTCTCGCTAGAGCTGCATTATGGCGATCTGGGCGAGG
This sequence comes from Rhodanobacteraceae bacterium, assembly GCA_043750875.1. Classification (GTDB taxonomy): domain Bacteria; phylum Pseudomonadota; class Gammaproteobacteria; order Xanthomonadales; family SZUA-5; genus JANNYA01. The sequence goes on along the minus strand of JAYVAQ010000162.1, from coordinate 9,522 downwards.
TGCAGCTGAGTGCGAATAGCGCGTTGCCACCGCTGCAGATTGACAGCAGCCTTGAAACCCAGACCGTCGCGCTGGATTTTGTTGCAAGCTTTCCCGCCACCGAGCAATTGCATGTGTACGCGAAAATTGGCGCGGTGCATTGGGATATCGATAGCGATACCACGCTGATTGATCGGCTGGATGCCAGCAATAACAACCGCAGCCAAGTGAATGCCAACGGCGTTTCCGCGAAATTTGGGATTGGCGCGCGCTTTGATCTGACCGAGCGATTTGCGCTTGGCCTTGAGCTTGAGCAGTTCAATGCAGGCGAGCGGGATTTAATTGGGCGCGAACGCCTGCGCACGGCGAACGCCACGCTCATTTATCGATTTTAACGAGTCAATCACCCCCTTGATTGCAGAAATTTAAGCGCTAAAAAAATTAGGAGTTAGCCATGAATGATGTACAGCGTCACGATGAATTAGAAGATTTAGGTTGCAATCCCAGCAGCAATCCCGAGTTTGGCGAAATCTTGCACAGCGGCCGCCGCGATTTCTTGAAGCGCAGCGCGATGGCCACGGCAATATATGCCGCTGGCGTGCCCATCCTAAGCAGCTGCGCACGAGGCACGCACGCGCAATCGTTGCCAACGAGCGCCGCAGGCATCGGTTTTCAAAGCGTCGCAATGCTGCCGATCGTTGATAAAATCGTGGTGCCCGAAGGCTATACCGCCGAGGTGCTGATCGCCTGGGGCGACCCGATTTCGAATGGCCCACTCTTTAAGCAAGACGGTAGCAACAGTGCGGACGAGCAGCTGCAGCAATGGGGCATGCATAATGACGGCATGCACTTTTTCCCGTTTGAGCGCCGCGCATTCGGCGGCATTAAAATGCAATCGTCTACAAACGGCCTGCTGGTGTCCAACCACGAGTACGTCGATCACGGCTTACTGTTTACCGACGGCAGCGCCGCTTGGAGCGCCGAAAAAGTGCGCAAATCGCAGGCTGCGCATGGCGTTGGCGTCATAGAAATTGCCGAGTCCGGAGGCCGCTGGAATGTGGTGCGTCCATCAAACTATGCGCGTCGCATTACGGCCCGCACGCCGATGCGCATCACCGGCCCCGCTGCCGGCAACGCTGCGGTTAAAACTGCGGCAGATCCCTTGGGAACGGAAGTGTTGGGCACGCTGAATAATTGCTCGCACGGCTACACGCCCTGGGGCACGTTCCTGACCGGCGAAGAAAATTTCAACGGCTACTTCGTCAATCGCGGCACCTTGACCGCTGATCAAAGGCGCTATGGCATTTCCGCTGCCGGCGCAGGCTATCGATGGCACGAATTCGACACGCGCTTTGATGCCGCAGTTGAGGCCAATGAACTGAATCGCTTCGGATACGTCGTTGAGATTGACCCATTTGAGCCGAATTCGGTGCCAGCGAAACGTACCGCGCTAGGGCGCTTTAAGCATGAAGGTGCGACGGTTACCTTGGCAACCGACGGGCGCGCAGTCGTGTATTTGGGCGACGATGAGCGCTTCGAGTACGTCTACAAATTCGTCTCAAGCGGGCGCTTTGATGCGAAAAATCGCGCCGCGAATTTCAGCCTTTTGGATACCGGCACGCTTTATGTGGCGCGCTTTAATGCCGATGGCACCGGCGATTGGCTCGAACTCAGCGCCGGTAAAAATGGCTTGACCGCCAGCGCGGGATTTCCCGATCAGGCGGCGATTTGCATCCGCACCCGGCAAGCCGCCGATCTCGTCGGCGCCACCAAAATGGATCGCCCCGAATGGGTTGCGGTGAATCCAATGAATAAAGATGTCTATCTGACACTGACCAATAATTCCAATCGCGCCGTGGGTACCAACCCAGCTGTTGATGCGGTGAATCGACGCGCCACCAATACCTTCGGCCAGATTGTGCGTTGGACCGAAGTCGGCAGCGATCCAGCCGCATTGCGCTTTGCCTGGAACTTATTTGTCGAAGCGGGCGATCCGGCTAATAGCGATGCCGCGAAACGCGGCAACATCAAAGGCGATTGGTTCGGCAGCCCGGATGGGCTTTGGTTTGATCAGCGCGGCGTATTGTGGATTCAAACCGACGTCTCAACCTCAACCTTAGGCCGCGGCGATTACGTTAATTTTGGCAACAATCAAATGCTTGCCGCCGATACCAGCACCGGGCAAATAAAAAGGTTCCTAACGGGGCCAAACGGCTGCGAAATTACCGGCGTGGTTACTACACCCGATGGCCGCAGCATGTTTATCAATGTGCAGCACCCTGGGGAATCGCCCACCGAAAACTCTGACCCGAGCAATCCAACCGCGATTTCCAGCTGGCCCGATGGCGCCGGCCGAGCCGGCCGACCACGCTCCGCCACCGTGGTGATACGCAAGCGCGATGGCGGGGTGATTGGCAGTTAGTTTGCTAACTTACTTTATTGAAATAGTTTATGCCGCAACGCGGCATCATGTGATAGCCCAGGGCAACGCCCTGGGACATTGAGCAACGCAAAATTAGCCCTGAAGGGGCGCTATCGGGTGTCGCGTTCACTAGATCTAAAATATTCCGCCCTTTCAGGGCTTAGAAAATTTTGCAATTCATACCCAGGGCGTTGCCCTGGGCTATCACATTGCGCCCCTTTGGGGCTTTGCTTGAAACTGTCATTTCAATCGAGCATTACGGTCACATCAAAGTCAACTTGGCGACATCTTCATCGTCTGTACTTGCGACTTTATTTCGTTCCAAAAGGAGCTTGCATGCGCAGCCGTTTGAAAATCCAGAGCCGTTTTAGCGCGGCCCAGCCACTCGCGATTCTGGCCTTGGCAACAGCCTTACCAAGTGCGATGCATGCCAATTCAGTCGAGCTCGTTCGGCGCGGCACATTTGCCAGCAACGTGACCGCAGGCTCGGAAATTGTCGCGCATGACCCGCTGAGCCAACGCATGTTCGTCACCAACGGTGCGACCAATCGCATTGATGTGATCAACGTCAGCAATGCCGATGCGCCGGTCTTGGTTAGCAGTATCGATATCGCTGCCTTTGGTGGTTTTGTGAACTCGGTCGCCGTGAAAAACGGTTTGGTTGCGGCGGCAATCTCGAACACCAGCCCGACTACACCCGGTGTGGTTGCGGTGTTCGGTACTAACGGCGTTTTGCGCCGCATTTTTTCCGCGGGCGTTCTGCCCGATCACGTCAGCTTTAGTCCGAACGGCAATTTTTTGCTGTCTGCGAACGAGGGCGAAGCCACCGGTACTTTTGGCCAGCCGAGCTTTGTTGACCCACGCGGCTCAGTAACGCTGATCGATTTAAGCAACGGCATCGATAAAGCAACCACCACGCAAATCGATTTCACCGGATTTGATGGCCGCGAAAACGAGCTGCGCGCGCGCGGCGTGCGGATCTTTCCAAATCGGCCCGCCAGCCGTGATTTTGAACCCGAATACATCGCCGTGGCAGCGGATAGCATGCGTGCGTTTGTCACCTTGCAAGAGGCGAACGCGTTTGCGGTGTTGGATCTGAGTACGCGCAGCGTGCTGGACATTGTGCCCGCCGGGTTGAAGGATCACAGCCGTGGCCTGCCCACGGTGGTCACCGCGAACTTTCCAGAGCTACCGATTTTGGGAATGACGCCGGTAAATCAAACCATTCGCTTAGGTGGTTTTTCTGGACTATGGTTTGAAGGCGTGGAAGGCCCAACCGGCCGATTGCGCTTTGCTACCGTGCCAGATCGTGGCCCGAATGGCGAGCCGAGCAATGTCGATGCAGACCCAGCGCTAGAGCGCCCGTTTGCATTGCCCGGCTATCAGCCGCGTGTGGTGCGCTTTACCTATGACGCCCAAACGCGCGAGATCGCGTTAACAAGTCAGCTCCTGCTGACACGCGCCGATAATTCGCCTATGACCGGCTTACCCAATATTGCGGTTGTTGATGAGGAACCCGTCGATCTCAATGGCGCAGCGTTGCCCTATGACCCATTGGGCGCGGATTTAGAAGGCTTAGTGATCACGACAAATGGCGATCACTGGATGGTCGATGAGTATCGGCCCGCAATCTATCAATTTAACAGCGCGGGTGTTTTGCAAGCCCGCTACGTGCCCATTGGCACAGCCGCCCTCGCCGGGGCGCCGGTAGGCACCTTTGGTAGCGAAACGCTACCTGCCGAATATAGTACGCGCCGGGCCAATCGCGGCTTTGAAGGGATGGCGTTGGATAGCGACGCGGGAATCTTGTATGCGTTTATTCAATCACCATTGGCGAACCCAAATTTGGCTGCCAGTAATGCCTCGAAGGTGATTCGCATGTTGGGCATCAACCTCAGTAACGGCGCTGTCGTTTCAGAATATGTCTATCCGATGGACAAAGCGCCGTTTCGCGAACAAAACACCGATAAAATTGGCGATGCCGCCTATGTGGGCAACGGCGTTTTCAATATCGTCGAGCGCGATGATTCGGTGCTGCGCAGCGGTAAGAAAATGCTGTTTCAATTTAGCCTCATCGGTGCCACCAACTTACGCGCCGCGGGCACCCCGCCGCTCTTGCCCGGGCTGACCTTGGAGCAACATTCGCTGGACCAGCTGGCACAAGCCGGGATTCGCCCGCTACAAAAAATCAAAGTCGCAAACTTGCCGTCTTTGGGCTATTTTGAAGGCGACAAACTGGAAGGCATGGCGGCGCTGGGCAATGGCCAACTGGCCTTGCTCAATGACAATGACTTTGGCATCGCGCCACTGAGTTTGCCCACGCCACCGAATGGCAGTGTGCCTATGGACGCCGAACCTACACCGATCCAGCTCGGCATTGTCAGCTTCAATCAAGCCAGTGGCCTTGACGTTTCCGACCGTGATGGCCCGGCCAACGGCCCATTAGTGAATATTTTGAACTGGCCGATTTATGGCATGCACATGCCCGACTCGATCGCTAGCTTCTCGGTGAATGGCCTGAGCTTCTACGCCAGCGCCGGTGAAGGCGATGATCGCGGTGAAGTCGCGCGGGTAGGCAGCGCCACCATCGCATTGGACACTCAAATCTTTCCAAACTCGGTTGCGTTGCGTGCCAATGCTCAGCTTGGGCGCTTGAATGCTTCAACTATCGATGGCAACTTGGATGGCGACGCGGAATTTGAGCGCCTGCAAGTACTGGGCAGCCGTTCCTTCATCATTTGGGACCAATTCGGCAATTTGGTGTATGACAGTGGCGAAATCCTCGAACGCGTTACCAGTGCGCCGGGTGTTTTTAATTCCGATAATGAAGCCAATCAAAGCGTCGATACCCGCAGTGACAACAAAGGCCCCGAGCCAGAAGCGATTGCGGTGGGTAGATCGCCCGATGGCCGTGTTTACGCCTTCGTTGGTTTAGAGCGCGTTGGCGGCGTGGCGGTGTTTGACGTCACCGACCCGTATGCCACACGCTATTTGAATTACGTCAATAACCGCGATTTCAATACCGTGGTGAATCTGACTACAAGTCCCGGTGCTGCGGGCGACTTAGGGCCGGAGGGCATAGCTTTTATTGCTGCGGCTGACAGCCCAACGGGCGGCGCGATGATCGCGGTGGCAAACGAAATTAGCGGTACAACAACTTTGTTTAGCGTGGTCGAAGTTCTATTTAAGTCCGGTTTTGAATAGCGCGCCTGCGTGCTTTTCAAGTGCACCGCAGCGTGTCTATTCGTCACGCTGCGGTGCCCAGGAATTATCGCCCTTGCCCTTTACCCGCGACCGGGCAAGCCGTGCACGCACCGCAGCCACCTTTTTGCTTTGCCATTGCATGCCGCCAGTGGCCGCGCACATTCAGCGCAAGCTGGATGGCGGCAAACGCGACTACGCACAGTACGATCAATAGCTGTAGAGAGATCATAAAAACCTCACTGCGTAAAAAAAAGAGTGATGCGATAGGTCAAAAACGCCGCCACATAGGCCATGGCGAACAAATAGCCAGCCATCAATGCGGTCATTTTCCACGAGTTGGTTTCGCGCTGGGTAACTGCCAATGTCGATAGGCACTGCGGCGCATAAACAAACCATGCCAAGAACGCCAGCGACGTCGCCAAGCTCCACTGGCTGGCGATGATCGGCGCCAAAGCGTTCGCCACTTGATCCTCGTTACCGGAGAGCGCATAGACCGTGCCCAAGGCGCTGACCGCGACTTCGCGCGCGGCCATGCCCGGCACCAGCGCAATACAAATTTGCCAGCTAAAACCAATCGGCGCGAAAAACACCTCGAGGCCGCGTCCGATGAGTCCGGCAAAGCTGTAATACACCGGCGCTTCGGTTGCCCCGGCGGGCGCGCCCGGATACGACGCCAAAAACCACAGCAAGATCATCAGCACCAAGATCGTGGTACCCACACGACGCAAGAAAATGCGCGCGCGTTCCCACAAACCGATCAATAGATTGCGCGGATGCGGCCAACGATAGCTAGGCAGCTCCAGCAATAGCGGAAACGCGGTACGCACCTTAACGGCGCGTTGCGCCAGGGCTGCCACCAGAATGCTACTAACAATGCCCAGGACATACAGCGCAAACAAGGTAACGCCCTGCAAGTTAAAGATGCCCAACACGCTTTCGCGCGGAATCATGGCGCCAATAATTAAGGTGTAGACCGGCAGCCGCGCCGAACAGGTCATCAGCGGCGCAATCATGATCGTTACCAGCCGTTCACGCGGGTTGGTAATCGTACGTGCGGCCATAATTCCGGGTACCGCGCACGCAAAACTTGAAAGCAGTGGGATAAAAGAACGCCCGGACAAGCCCACACTGAGCATTAGTCGGTCCAGTAAAAATGCCGCACGCGGCAAATAGCCCGAATCTTCCAGCGCCAGAATGAAGGCAAAGAGGATCAATATTTGCGGCAAAAACACCACCACCTGGCCTACGCCGGCAAATAAACCGTCGCGCAATAGACTTTTCAGCGGGCCTTCTTGCATGGAGCCGACGACAAGATCGCTGAGCAGCATCACACCTGCAGTCAGCCCCTCCATCAATGGGCCAGCCCATGCGAATACCGCTTGGAACATAAAAAACAGCACCAACGCCAACAGTGCCAAACCCAAAACCGGATGCATCACCAGCGCGTCTAAGCGATCTTGCCAGGCGGGTAGCACGCAATTTTTGCTTACCGATGCATCAAGCAAGGTCTCAACTTGCGTGTAAAGCGCCTGGATGCTTTGCGCGTCGGCTTCTGGCACGGCAATGCGGCGCACGCCAATGGCGTTGGCCGCATCGCTAGGTTTAGTCGACAAACCAGACTCCGGCGTAAATGCCGCTATTGCCTCAACCAGCGCCTGCGCGCCGCGCTTGCGCACCGCCACGGTTTCCACCACCGGCAAACCCAAACCTTGCTGCAGCTTCGCGACGTCTATTTCCAAGCCGCGTTGGCGCGCCAGATCAATCAGATTCAGCGCCACAATCATCGGCCGACCAATCGCTTTGAGTTCCAAAATCAGCCGCAACCCCAGCCGTAAATTGGTGGCATCCAGCACTGCGACTAGCAAATCTGGCGGTAACTCGTTGCCAAAACCACCGATCACCACATCTCTAGTGACGCGTTCGTCCGCGCTGGTCACCTGCAAACTATAGGTGCCGGGCAAATCCAACACCGCCGTACGGCGCAGCTTGGCGTCGGTGAATTCACCTTCGCGCTTTTCCACGGTAACGCCAGGGTAATTCGCCACTTTCTGGCGGCTACCGGTCAATAAATTGAACAGCGCGCTCTTGCCACAATTTGGATTGCCAATCAAGGCCACGCGCAGCGCCGCAGTGCTCATCGCACCGACTCGGCTTTCGGCGGCTGCACCATCGTCACCTGCACTTTTTGCGCCTCCGCGCGACGCAGGGCAAATTTTGTGCCGCCAATTTTTACCGCGATGGGATCGCGACTGAGCAAGCCAAAACCCACGACGCTAATTTGTGCGCCGGGCAAAAACCCAAGCTCCCACAAACGTCTCGTCACTAAAGTGTCCAGCGAGCCAAAGACTGCACTGGGATTTATGCTGACCACCGTGGCGTGTTCGCCTTTGCCAAGTTGTTCCAGCGTGCGTGCCGGAGCGCTACTAGCATCATTTTCAGAGCGCGCCGAATCGGGTGCGGTTTGCACAATAAAGTCGTTATTTGTTTGGGGTTGCGGGGTGCCGTCCATAGACATGAGCATACCGCAAATGCGAATAAGTGCTATTAAGATTCTGCAACGGGGTTTACAACTAGACCGCGGCTCCAAAAACTACGCAAGTTCTCCGCAAATTCTCAGCAATGACTGCACATTGAGGTGCACATTGCGGCGCTCATTGTCTACACACCCACACAGGAGTGTGACAATGAAACGCAACCTTTTTGCCCTTACCGTTGCCACAACACTCGCCAGTACTGAGCACCCGCAGTAGTCAAACCGAGAAAATCAAACCCAGCCAGTCGCGTAGTAAATTGCGATCACCACGAATACGGTGAAAGTCTTGATCAGCGTGATCGCAAAAATGTCCTTATAGCTTTGCCGATGGCTCAAGCCGGTGACCGCCAACAAAGTAATCACCGCGCCGTTGTGCGGCAAGGTGTCCATGCCGCCCGATGCCATCGCCGCGATTCGGTGCAGCACTTCCATTGGAATGCCCGCAGCGTTGGCGTTGGCGATAAAGGTTTCTGCCATCGCTGCCAGCGCGATACTCAAGCCACCGGAGGCGGAACCGGTAATGCCGGCGAGCGCGGTAACGGTCACCGCTTCATTTACCAATGGATTAGGAATCGAACCTAGCGCAGTTGCCACCACTAAAAACCCGGGCAATGCCGCAATCACCGCGCCAAAACCGTACTCAGACGCGGTATTCATTGAGGCCAACAGCGCTCCGCCCACTGCCGGCTTGGTGCTTTCCCCGAACTGCGCAGCAACGTTACGCCAAGCCAGCAGCAACACTGACACGATGCCGATAATTAGCGCGCCTTCGACCGCCCAAATCGCCGCAATTTTAGCAACTTCTTGCACCACCGGTGTGGGTGTGCCGACGGCGGACGCGACGAATTCGTGTTTGACGCCATAGACTTTTGGAATCAACACGCCCAAATATTTGTTCGATATGCCAACCAGCACAAGTGGCAGCAGCGCAATCAATGGATGCGCCAATGTTTCGCCGGAAAACGCGGCGGGCTCATTAATTAGGTTGCTACCATAACCTTCCCCAGCGGTCAGCGCACTGCACCGCCGCCATTCCAAATAGCTCAAGCCCACGACCAAAATAATCAGGCCACCTAGGCTGCCAAGTATGGGCGCGGCCCAGGCATTGGTGCCAAAAAATGCCGCTGGGATAATGTTTTGAATTTGCGGCGTGCCGGGTAAGGCATCCATCGTAAAAGTAAAAGCACCGAGCGCGATCGTGCCGGGAATCAGGCGTTTTGGAATCTCGTTTTGGCGAAACAGCTCGGCCGCAAAGGGATAGACCGCGAACACCACTACAAACAGCGAAACGCCGCCATAAGTCAGCAAGGCGCACACCGCAACGATTGATAACATCGCGCGTTGCGGGCCAAAAAGGCGGATGCTAGCCGCGACGATGGATTTG
>JAYVAQ010000161.1:0-7316 GCA_043750875.1 Rhodanobacteraceae bacterium | reverse complement strand
TCCACACCGACCCTGAGCACGCTTTTAACGATCTAATCGCGCTGATTCGCGGTGCCAACAAGCGGGTGCTGATCGATATGTATGATCTTTGCGGCGATCTTGCGGGCGCAAAAGTGTTTGCTGCGTTAACGGAGCGCGCCGCCGCCGGCGTTGAAGTGAAAGTACTGGTGGACGATATCGGCTCACTTGCTTTGCGCTCGGCTGCAGCGCGCACCTTGCGCGCCGCAGGTGGTCAGTTGATTCGCTTTCGTCCGGTTACGCGCTTATGGGCGCTGCGCGTCGCGAATTTGCGCAACCACCGAAAAATAGTTGCGATCGACAGCCAATTTGCTTGGTCCGGTGGCCGCAATATCGCCGAATGCTATTTGAGTGCGCTTACCGCGCCAAGCGCTTGGCAAGATTTTAGTTTTTCTGTAGAAGGTCCGGCAGCGCGCGCTTTGGAGAATATCGCCCTGTCCGATTGGCAGTTCGCCACCGGCGAACGCTTAGGCCCGGCGGTGCCAGAAACCTTAGCCGCGAGTTTACCCGCAGCACCAATTCCCGGTGAGATAGCCAGCATCAATGCGCGGGTGCAAATCGTTCCTAGCGGCCCGGATATGCGCGATGACACTTGGTACAGCGCCGTGCTGTCCGCCTGCTACACCGCGCAGCGCAGGCTTTGGCTGGTCACACCATATTTTGTGCCCGACGAAGCGCTGCAAAACGCCTTGGCGTTGGCGGCTAGGCGTGGTGTGGAAGTTTTTCTGGTGGTGCCAAAACGCTCGGACAATCGTATTGTAGATTGGGTACGCACCAACTACTTGCGCGAGCTTAGCCATTGCGGCACCCAGGTCTATTTTTATAAGCCGCGCATGCTGCACGCAAAACTGCTCTTGATTGATGACAGCGTCGCCGCGGCCGGCACCGCGAATCTAGACGCGCGCAGCCTATTTTTGAACTACGAAGTGATGACGGTTTTTTACTCACACAACGAGATCGCCGCGATCGGTGCCTACATTCGCGCACTGTTGCCCGAGTGCGACCAGCACGTTAAACGCGTGGGTTGGTTGCGTGACACGTTGAGCGCACCGTTAAGGTTGTTGGCACCGTTGTTGTAGCAGCTCGTCAAGCAGAATTACCGAAATAACCGGTATGCATGACCAAGACACGCGTTGGTTGCATAACCACCTGAGAGAGAAATCACCCTCAGCGGGGCGTGCAAGTCCCATTCGCGCCCGACTACATCAAAAAATTCGAAGCACGCAGCGCAATTGGCAAGAAGCGTAAGTCACCGAAGTGTTGATTGGGATTCACGGGCAGTAACACGAATGCGCATTTTTGGCGTTAACCGCTACGCGGCCTGCAGCATGCCCCGATCACGATCTAACAGCGTCATCACCTCAAAGCCGGTTTCAGTGACGGCAATGGTGTGCTCCCATTGTGCCGACAAGGATTTGTCCTTAGTCACTACCGTCCAACCATCGGGCAATAATTTCACATGGCGCGCGCCGGCGTTGATCATTGGTTCAACGGTGAACATCATGCCCGGCACCAACGGAACATTGGTTTTGCTGTCATCGTAGTGCAGTACTTGCGGGTCTTCGTGATAGATCGTGCCGATGCCGTGGCCGCAGTATTCGCGCACCACACTAAAGCGATGGCTTTCCGCATAGCGTTGGATCGCGCGCCCGACATCGCGCAAGTTGCCGCCGGGGCGCACTGCATGGATGCCAATCCACATGGCGTTGAAGGTTACCTCGACCAATCGGCGCGCTAAAATCGAAGGCTCACCGACGAAATACATGCGGCTGGTGTCGCCGTGATAGCCGTTTTTGATAACGGTCACGTCGATATTAATAATGTCGCCCTTCATCAACACTTTTGCGCCCGGAATGCCGTGGCAAACAACGTGATTGACGGAGGAGCAAATGGTTTTCGGGAAATTACGATAGCCAACATTGGCCGGAATAGCCTGCTGCTTGTTGACGATATGTTCGTTACAGCGCCGGTCTAGCTCATCCGTCGTCACCCCTGGCACGACAAAAGGCTCAATCATTTGCAGCACTTCTGCCGCCAGCTGACCGGCTTCGCGCATCGCCTGAATTTCATCGGCAGTTTTAATCGTGATCGCCATCTTAGCGCCCCACAAATTCTGGCTTACGTTTTTCTAGAAAGGCACGTGTGCCCTCGCGCATATCAGCGGTCGAACTGAGCAGGCCAAAGGTCTGCGATTCGTAATCCAAGCCTTGATCAAGCGGCATATCTTCGCCATAAATAATCGCATCCATCACGCCCCGCAACGCCAGCGGCGCCGACTGCGCGAATTGCGCGGCAAGTTTCTCCACTTCTGCGGTTAAATCGGCGGCGGGATAGACGTTTGAGACGATACCTAACTGATAGGCGCGTTCGGCGCTAATGGGTTTGCCGGTTAAACACAGCTCCAACGCTGCGCTGCGCCCGACCAAACGTGGCAAACGTTGAGTGCCACCGAAGCCAGGAATAATGCCCAAATTGACTTCGGGCTGACCAAATTTTGCGCTGTCTGCCGCGATCCGCAGCGTGCAAACCATCGCCAACTCCATGCCGCCGCCAAAGCAAAAGCCATTGACCGCCGCAATAACCGGCTTGCCTAGCAGTTCAATTTCACGAAATGTGCGCTGGCCCGCGAGCGAAAAATCGCGTGCGACTACGGGATCGACGCCGGCAAATTCACTGATATCAGCGCCTGCGACAAAGCTTTTCGCGCCGCTGCCGGTCAAAATGGCGGCGCGAATATTGGCATCAGATTTGATCGCGGCGAAGGCCTGGCGTAGCTCCTCAATCGTGGCGCGATTGAGCGCATTGAGCTTATCCGGGCGGTTAATCGTGACGGTGGCGACATTGGCCGCGGTGGTGACGATGAGATTGACGTAGGTCATAGCAGACACACTAGAAAACTAGAGCCGCACATTCTAACTCAAGATCGCTGAGTCAAGTTCTAGCTGCTGTGGTTACGTCGTTTGTCGCTAACCAGCAAGTAGCCGGTCCGCCAATCCCGAATTGCGCTGGGCAACGGTTTGCAGGCCATGTGCCAACGCGGCTTCTGTGGCACAAATAACCAAGGAAGATTTAGCGCGGGTCACGGCGGTATAGATCAAAGCGCGATGCAGGCCAATTTTATCCAGTTGCGCAGAATCAATATCTGGCAAAATCAACGTCACCGCATCAAATTCTGAGCCCTGGGCCTTATGCACGGTCATGGCGAACGCGGGCACGATTCCGGACAACAACGCCGCCTCGAACGGCACCAGCTTAGGGTTCACTGCGTCCTCGCTGCTGTCAGCGTCGGTTGCGGTGCGTGCCTCGAAATACAGCATCAAAGTGCCCGTTGCATCAGGCCAACACAGCCCAACATCGCCGTTCATAATGCCTAAGCGGTAGTCATTGGTGCTGGCCATCAGCAATTGGCCGCGAAAATAAGGCCCGGAATAAAGCCCGGTGCCATGCATTTTAAAACGTCGCTTGAGCCCGGCTTCGATCACGCTGTTTGCATGGCGCTGGCCGGCTGGGCCATCGTGTAACACACACAGCACGCGCACGGCGTTGAGCTGCGCAAACGCTTGTTCAACGCTCGCAGCTGTGCACAAAGCGTCCCACAAACCAGCGTCAACCTGGCGTTGCAAAAGCAGTTCTGGCGCGGCATTTGCAACCGGCTTGTCCGCTGGCGATGCACGCCAAATAAAGGGCGTTAGCGCGGCTAATGCGTTTTGATTGCTGCGAATTGCTTGCGCCGCATCGCTTAGCGCGGCGTTGGCACGCCACTGCTTGCGAAGTTCAATAGCGCTGCCGCTCAAGGGGTTGTTTTGCTGACCTGCAACTTGCAACAAGTCGGCAAACGGCGTGCCGCTTTCCACCGCACTCAGTTGATTCGCATCGCCCAGCAGCAATAGCTGTGATTGCGGATCCAGCGCGCTAATGAGCGTCTGCATCAGTGGCAAGGACAACATGCTGGCTTCATCGACCAATAAAATATCCACCGCGATCGGCGTGTCAGCGCCCGCACTAAAGCGATCATTTTGCGGTTGAAAACCCAGCAGCCGATGTAGGGTATAGCTAGGTACTTGGCTTAATGCGGCAAGCAGCTGCGGTTCCAATGCGTTTTCCTTATGGAGCAGCGCCAATTGAGCTGCAAATGCCTCGCCCAAGCGCGCGGCAGCTTTGCCGGTCGGGGCGCTTAATGCCACGATCGGCGTGCGGCCGAAACGTGCCAGCCACGCACGTGCAGCATGCAACACCAGGCGCGCGGCGGCGGTGGTTTTGCCGGTGCCTGGGCCGCCAGTGAGCATGAAAAAATGCTTACTGATCAGTCTGTTAGCGGCATTATCCAACAGTGACTGCGCTGTTTGTGCAGCACTGGCATCAACCTCTGAGCGCACATGCGCTTTGATCCGCTGCGCAAGCTGGGTTTGCGCATGCCAAAGGCGACGCAGATAAATTTTGCGGCCGCAAACGATCAGCGCTTTGCCCGAGTGCGCGCGCGCATCACCGGGCTCGGCCTGAGCTGTCATCGGGCAGCTATGTAGCGCGGCCAGCCAAGGAACTCGCTCAGGCCAACGCAAAGGTTCGCTTAAAGGATCGATGACCCCTGCGATGCTGCCAGCGGCAGTGTCGAGGTCAAAAAAACTGTCGCCCTTTAACTCTGCGCGGATCGCTAGCGCTGCGGCCAAGCCTGATTCCAGCGGCGCGCCTTGTCGCAAAAGTAAATCACAGGCGGCCGCTTCCAACGGCGCTAGAATCAACCGCCACGCGCGCGGCAGCGTTTGCAGTACTGGCGCGCTAATTGGCGCGTCGGCTGTTGGGGCATTGATGTTGATGGAATTGGGCGTTTGCATAGGCCTAAGTGTGCGGCGAAAAGCGGTTCAATGCCCGCGCAAGTTCAGGCACAATTGCGCTCTTTTCGTTGTTCTTGCCTAGGTCATGCCCATGAGTATTGAAATCAAAGTCCCTGTGTTACCAGAATCTGTATCCGATGCGGTGATCGCGAAGTGGCACAAAAAACCCGGTGATGCGGTGAAACGCGACGAAAACTTGGTGGATTTAGAAACCGATAAAGTAGTTTTAGAAGTGCCCTCGCCGGTGGATGGCATTTTGGAAGAGATTTTGATTGCCGTAGGCACCAGCGTCACCAGCCAGCAATTGATTGGGCGAGTTAAAGAAGGTGCGGTAGCAGCCGCTGCCGCTGCCGCTGCCGCCGCCGCACCGCCTGCCGCCGCAGCTAGTGTAGTGGCGACATCTGCGCACACCGATCAAGCGCCATCCGTACGTCGGATGGCCACCGAAACCGGGATCGACCCGGCCACGGTTGCTGGCACCGGGCGTGATGGCCGGGTGACCAAGGAAGATATGTTGACCGCGCAAAAAGCGCCGCTGCAGCCGCCTGCCGCTATAACTACTCCGGCTGCCCCCGCAAAAGTTGCTCCCGTAATTCAGGCAACCGGCGGTGCGCGCACCGAAGAACGCGTGCCAATGACGCGTCTGCGCACCAAAATTGCCGAACGCATGATGCAATCGAAAAACTCGATTGCGATGTTGACTAGCTTTAACGAAGTCAACATGAAAGCGGTGATGGATACCCGTAAGAAATACGCCGAAGCGTTCGAGAAAGCGCACGGCGTGAAGCTGGGCTTCATGAGCTTCTTTGTCAAAGCCTGCACCGAAGCGCTGAAAATGCACCCGATCGTCAATGCCAGCGTCGAAGGCAGCGACATTGTCTATCACGCCTATCACGATATCGGCGTCGCGGTGGCCACCGAAAAAGGCTTAGTAGTGCCGGTGTTGCGCAATACCGCCTCGCAAAGTTTGGCGGATATCGAACGCAATATCGGCACCTTCGCCAAACAAGCTCGCGAAGGTGGTTTGCAGCTCGAAGATTTGCAAGGCGGCACCTTTACGATCACCAATGGCGGCGTGTTCGGCAGCTTGTTCTCCACGCCGATTGTTAACCCACCGCAAAGCGCCATTTTCGGTATGCACACCATCAAAGAGCGCGCGATTGTGGAAAATGGCGCCGTTATTGCCGCGCCAATGATGTTCATAGCGATCAGCTACGACCACCGCATTATTGACGGCAAAGATGCCGTGCAATTTTTGGTGGCGGTGAAGAATTACCTGGAAGATCCGGTGCGGTTGATGTTGCATATTTGATGCCACCATCCGAACTGATATAGCAAGCGCTGGTTTTAAGCGCCATCGGCGCGAACTATCACAGCCTGGGGCAACGCCCCAGGAAAAGTAATTAAAATTGAAGAAGGGCTGAAAGCCCGTGCTATCAAAGTCTTGGCATCGCCAAACACATTTGATCGTGCGGGCTTGCAGCCCCTAATTTTCATGGCCTAATTTTCATGGGTTTCCATTTCTGGGGTCTTGATTTCAACCCGCTCCTGAGTGACTGGTTGCTCGCGCTTTATTAAAAAGCTGGTTTCAAACAATCCCAACGCATCTTCTAGCATCGTCCACGGATTGAGTTTGAGTGGTTGTGGTAAACCGTTATTAGTGACGCAGGTTGTAGCGTGTTTAATTTCCATAGCGGCTCCCGTTGAAAAACATATTCGCTATCGTCTTATCTCTAAAAAATACGCCTCGAACACAGCTAAAAACAATGCACAGAAATGCCCGGCTAACTTTCATTGTATTTGGTAAATGGAGCTTGCTGCTATGTGGCGTGGCTTTTCTAAATCCAGGGGAGCGAGCATTTGGCGCACATTTATGGCTAGTGTTTACCGGACTGCCGTCTGCATTACTTTCGTTGCATCTTCAACCCGGATCGTTGCAAGGGGTAAGCACTGCGGCAATGCTGGGCTTGGTACAGTGGGTGCTGCTTGCGCAGCTCGATTGTTGGCTAGTTCAACGTAAACAAGGGAAAGACGACTCAATTTGATCGCTGTGCCTAAATTAAGGCGAAGCTAAAATCGCCGAGGCGATACAAGAGCTTTCACCTACGGTCGCAGAAGAATTTATGGAGTGGTTTTATGAGCGCTGAATTACCCGCCCCTGGTCAGAACAAAACTTGGCGTCAGCGCCTTGTCCTGATCTTGACGCTTATCCTTGTCGTGTTGCTAATGATGCATCCCGAACTGCGAATATTCCTGCCGCTGCTCGATGCCTTGGGCCTAGAGTTACTGCTGGCAATTATGGCTAGCCAAGTCATTGACTTTGTCAGGCCCGGGTATTATTTGTTCGTTCGATACGTGGCTGGGCCTTTGGCGGCAAGGCTTTATGCGCTGGTGCTGTTCTTATTTGGCGTCGCTGGCCCGTTTGTGGGTGCTTGGGCTAGCAGTTTTATTGCGTCACAGCGGCCC
>JAYVAQ010000160.1:0-2256 GCA_043750875.1 Rhodanobacteraceae bacterium | reverse complement strand
CCGCCCACGATGATGATTGCGCGATCTTCAAAATTGAATAAATTTTTTGGTATTTTTGTGGCTGAAGTTTGTGCGTTCACTTTGTCGTTGACTCGCGGTGGTGATGAAGACTTGATTCGATCCTCCAAGACAGGCTTCAACCGATCATCAGGATTCGGTTGAGCGGGTGGCAGCGGTTGTGGATTGAGCTCGTTGGCTCTAACCTTCAAACCGCCCGTGCCGAGCTGCGATTGCGCCAGTCCCGATTGCGTCGGGGCAGGCAGCGTTTTATTTGCGTCGCTTTTTGTTTCCGCTGCGTTCCAGTTCAACGTCGGCTGAGCACCCGCGTGGCCGGTCATGACCAGCGCGACTGCGACCGCTCGCCCTAATTGATGAAATGATTTTATGATCATGTGATGCCCTTTCAAACTGCCGATGGCTTTGCTTCCTAAAATTTGTTGAAGCATTGAATTAACGCGGCGCAGCACTGGGCATTTCCGGCGGCAGCGGTTGCGGGTTGAGCGCGGCCGCATTACTTTTGTTGAGTTGCGAACGCGCGCCGATCAGTGCTTGTGTTGCTGGCGTGATTGAGCTTGCCGCGCTCGTCCGTGATGAACTCTGCATTCCACTACTTCCGGACGTCACTGCGGGACTTACCGCTCTGCTTGGGTTGACCAGCGACGGACTCTTGTACTGAGGATTGAGGACACCTTTGCCGATCCTGGTATCCATATCTTTCAGCGGATCGCCCTTGTCGATGTAGCGCGTTCTTCCATCAAGTTCAAGATAGCCACTGGCGCTAATATTGGTTGCCAATAGCGTTAGATTAAGGCCACCAATCGAGGGCTGGGGATGCAATGCTTTGTCGTATTTCCAGCCTTCTGGCTTAACAAAAAGTGCGTATACGATAGTCGGTTTTCGCGAACCATTGTTAGGTGCAGCGGCTGGCTGAGCGACGCCGAACTTGAGCAAGTTTGGGAAGCCGGGTACAAGCTGATCCACTGTGTAATCGCAGGTTTGCCCTGCTACTGGCGACGCGATCGCCGAGCCTCGTAGTTTGCCAACGGCAACCATCGGCGCATCACCAAATTGGGTGCCACTCGGATCCAGCACGGGGCTTGGGCCCGTCTTGACCATCGCGGTCATGCGAAGCTGGTCACAGTTGCTAATTGGCGAACTCAGCCCTTTCAAATCACCAATCGCCAGGCGGCCTTGCACGGTTGCGACGCGGGCGGGGACAGGTAGCTCGCGCACGCCAAACAGTACCGTCAACTTGTCATTACGAGCCCATACGCGCAAGCGTGCATACTGCGCCGGCACTTTTGCTTGGGCATTGATAGCAACCAGCGCTGTGTTCAGTTCCTGCTTAATCGTGTCGTTCAGTTGTTTATATTCTTTGCGTTGTGGGTTGTTAATTTCGTCAGTCATCCACTTCCAAAAGTCGCGCCCGGCAAACAATTTTGCGACATCGCTGGCCAGAAACTTCGCGATATCACAAGGGGCGTTTTGCGAATCAGCCTTGAAATCCTTCACCAGTACTGGCGCGTCGTTTGGTGCATTTCGCGCCTCTAATAATCGCGCCTTATCGTCGGTCACCGCCATCTTGAGCGTGAGTTCGAGCGAAAAGCGGATGCTGCATCGGGGATCCGCGTACGAGCCCAAGCCAATGCCGAACGCAATGTCGGGCGTCGTTGAAGTCGCTTCGAGGTAGGTGTCGCGCACCATAAGCTTCGCGACGAAGCCAGCATTGCCATCGGGCGCAATGCTTAATTCAGGTGTGTTGATATTGAGCTTTACGTCATAAAGTGAAACCCCTTCGGCTAACAAATTTGGCGTTTGAAGCCGCGCTTTAATGCTGTCGATCAACTTCGGTTTGACTCTAGTCCAAGTACCGGCAATTGATCGCGTAATGACATCGTTGCTATCGTAGATAGTGTTAACCGAATCATCGTCGGTGATCGGATTCCACGGCTGCACGAGTAGTTTCACGCCTACCGGGGGTGCGCCTTCTGCCATTTGAACGCTTGACGCAAGTGCTGCAACAATCAATGCACCGATGTATATGCTATGACGTGCAGCAGATCGTCTAACGCCACTAGTAAATCTTGTAAAGGGTTTCATAGCTTTCTCCAATTTGTTAAACGGTTGGTTAAAGAGCAAACGGTTAGAGAGCAAAAGGTTAAAGAGCGAAGCGCCGTGACAACTCGATCACCGCCTCGTCAATCGCGGCCCGAAGTGCGTTATCCAGGCTCTCTTTACGCTGCTGTTGCAGCTGCA
>JAYVAQ010000159.1:0-2256 GCA_043750875.1 Rhodanobacteraceae bacterium | reverse complement strand
TTTGCGGTAATTTTTTATGCATTATCTCCATCCTTCAAACCTTTTCTGTCAACGGGCAGCGTCGAGCCGCTATTTATTTTTTTGATGGCTTCATGGTTTTGGTTATTAGCTGAAGCTTGGGCCTCGCAACGCAGATCGATCTTTTTAGCAGCGGGAGTGATGTTCGGATTAGCTGCACTAACCCGCGCAACGGTGATCTACGTTTTGCCGATGGTGATACTTGTTTCCTTTTGGATGCGGTACCCCAGTGCGTCCAGTGCAGGTGATGAGCGCGCGAATTGGGCCAATCTCGCGTGGAGTCATGTGCTGGCGCTCGCGATGATATTGCCAGTTCTTGTTAAAAATATAGTGATGTTTGGCTTGCCGTCAATCTCAACTGGTGCGGGTATCGCGCTTTATTTGGGAAATTATCCGCTGACCTACGGTATGGATTCCGGTTATTTCCGGACAAACTTTGACAATGGCATCGTACCGCCAGCTGGCCTGAGCCATTTGGCGCTAGTGGCTGATCGGGCGCTTGCAGCCGTGGGTAAATATATGTTGCTCTCCCAATCGCCGTCGTTCATCTTGGAAATGTATGCGCAAAAGCTGTTTGCGTTTTTCTTTGTTGGCAATCGCGAATGGATTGCACCGGTTGCAACACTGCGCAGTTGGCGGATATTTTTAATCGCATTCTCAATTCCCGCCTTCTGGGGCTTAAGAACCAAGCCGATCATCTGGCTTCTTGGTGGATTACTGGTGTTCCAGGTTGTTGCGCATTTGCCGGTGGTGTATTCGCACCGCTATTCGGTTGGCGTACTCGAAATGTCGCTGGTGCTTTTTGCTGGAATGGGCGTGGCTATGTTTGTCAATGAAAAGCGCTGGTTCAGTCTGGCTTTGATTGTGGCGCTTGCCGCCACGCTAAGCTACATCGGTGCCGTGTATGCGCGCGATGCGCATAGGTTGAAGGCAAACGTTTACGGCGTTCCTCATGAAGTTGTTTATTCAACGAAAAGCATTGGCTTACCCATAGCAAAGCTTGTTGGTGCGTCGCGTCTCAGTGATGGCGAATTTGAATCCACCGGAACCAGTGTAAAGATCGACATTGATTTGACCACGGTTCGGAACATTCGCAGTCAGGGTAACGAGATGATTGCCATTGAGGGAAGCATCAATGTTGACTCGCAATCGCAGCGCTGCGAAGCAGTAAATTATTATTTTCGCAAGCTAAGTGAGACAGCCTTTAGTGAAAGCAAGGTTTGGCAGGATATCTGGCCTGCCAACGGCAAATCGGCTTTATATGTTCTCGGTGGCGACGCGCCCCTTGAAATTTACGAGCCGGGTACACTGCGGCTAGAGTTCACGTGCCCTGCGAAAATGCGCATAAATTTATCGCGAATAGAAGTGGTTCGGCCAACAGTTGCGCAGTATTATCGAGACCAATATTTGAAAAGCATTGGCGCTACTGACTGGAGCGGCCTTTACATTAAGAAGCACTGATAGAAATTAAAAGTCTAATATCCAAGCGGTATTCAAGGCCAAAATGGCTTGAAAGGCACGCCAGTGCTAGCGTTTGATATTTGAAATTTAGCAAAAATGCGCAACTCTGCGTTATAAGAAATAAGGCAATCACGATGAGCAAAACGGTTTCTCTATTACTCACCTTTTTGTGTGTGTTGATGATATCGAGCGGTCAAGTGCTCTTCAAAAGCGCGGCGCTGCAAACCGCTTCAGCGACGGGTGTAGTTGAACGCTGGCTTAATGCCCCGCTGATTATTGCGCTCGTGATCTACGGGTTCGCAACACTGCTTTGGATATGGGTGTTGCGTCACACCTCTTTGAGTGTTGCCTACCCCATGTTTGCGCTAGCATTTTTGATCGTTCCGCTGTTAGCGCATTTTTTTCTGCAAGAGCCGGTTTCAATAAAAACTTTTATCGGCGGCGCACTCATCATTGCGGGCGTGTTGGTTGCGACGCAAGCATGACGCGCGAAGTTGCGTTCGGTACCGCGTTACCAGCGATCAGCCTTGCGCGTATCGCTGTGGTCGTGCCTTGCTACAAGGTTCGTGATCGCGTGCTTGATGTGCTGCGCAAAATGCCACCAGAAGTTGAACGCATTTACGTCGTAGTTGACGCCTGCCCGGATGCCAGCGGAAAATTTGTAAGCCAGTTTGAGCAAGACAAGCGGCTTATCGTCATCACCCACTCAGCAAATAAGGGTGTGGGCGGCGCAGTCGTTTCAGGTTATTTTGCCGCGTTAAGTGACGGTATGGATAT
>JAYVAQ010000158.1:0-7587 GCA_043750875.1 Rhodanobacteraceae bacterium | reverse complement strand
GTTCGATGTGCATCGCGATGAATGGTGACATGGTAGCACCGGGTCAGCTAGCGGTATCGACCAGTAATCGCAATTTTGAAGGCCGCCAAGGCAAAGGCGCGCGCACCGTGCTGGCGAGCCCTGCTACGGCAGCGGCTTCGGCTTTAGCGGGGGTTATTGCGGGGGTTTAGGGGTTGACTGGCGTGGCGCTTGGATAAAATTCTTCGCGCTGCTGGTCGTCAGGTTGCTGTTTTTGGGCCATAAAATCCGCGCTAACCGCAGGGCCATCAAACCAAACTGCCCAGGATCCTGACCCGGACTGTGGAAATTCCGGCGACTTGGGTAGCAGCAGGGTTTGACTGGTATTGCTGCTAATTAAAGGAGTGATCGCGCTGCTCATAAGATTGGTTACGTTGCTTTACGCAAAGGATAAAAGACTGTTAACTGCCTCGCGATAGATTTTGCGCTTTGTTCGCGCGACATCTGAGTTTTCAGAAAGCGCTATGGCAAAGATATTTCCTCCTTCGCTTGCCATTTCATGCGCATCCCTATAGTTATTTACTGCACGTTCAAAACCACGACGCTTCCAAAACGGGACGGATTCGCGGTACTTATCTATTGCCGCCAAATGCTTCGCATGAACTTCGAAAGCGATTTGCGCTAACGCACAGTCAGAATTTTCGCGCAGATTAAGAAACACCAAGTCAAACGCATTGCGATAAACATCTCTGGCGACATGCGTGCGGTTTATAGCAGCTGGAATTGCTATTCACCAAATGTTTTTTGCAATGTGCCTAAGTTGATTCTTTATTTTATCCACTGACGGATTAACGTCGGTTTTAATCCTATTAATACGAGCCGAGTCACCTGGTTTCATTAGTTCAATTGGTTTAGAAAGGGCCGACGACATGCGACCGGAACCTAAATAATCGTCAGAAAGTACAATATGGTTGTCGGGATTACTAGTTGTGAAATGCCCAATATTTCTACTTACAATATCGTGAACTTCCTCTAAAAAAACTTTGGTTTGCTGATTCGGTTCGTTTTTGGCCCCTGAACGCGTCGTCCAGCCACAACCTGTAAGTACTACCAACTGAATTTTTGGCGCATGTTGGTCTGAAGGCATAACTCGCCTAAACTCGCTAGACGGATTAGATAGTGTTTTCAATAGCAAAGATAATGAATTGATAGATTGCTTATCCGTCCTCACAGGAACTATGAGGGCATCAACAGCGTGCCACGCAAGGTGCGTACAACCGGAGAAAAATGGTGAAGTATCGATAATCACTTTATCGGTACCCGTTTCTTGCTTTTCGCGCAAAATTTCTGTTTTTAGCGAATACAAGAGCGTATCAATAACAGTTGTCTTCTGAGGACCAGTCAATTGATTCGCACCTGCAATTGCGTTTGCCATTTGTGAAGGAAGCGTGTAAAGCTCACTTGAAGACGGCATGAAAAAGCTATTCTTTCCTTTAAACCAAGAATTTGTCGCTGCAATATTTTGAGCTACCCGACTAGCTCTATTAAGACCACCGAAAAAATAAGGCAGCAACATGTCGTTTACAGTGGTGGAGACATTTTGATAATAATCATTGTCGTAAAAGTAAGACAAATTTCCTTGTGGGCAAGTATCAACTGCCAAGAGATTGTCCGTAAGGAAAGATAAATTGAAAGACAAGGAAGTTTTGCCAATGCCGCCCCGCAAATTACAGAAGGCATAACTATCGAACGACGGCAGGTTAAGGGATATGTCGTTCCCAATGGAGATGTCATTTTGACGCGAAATTACAGCGTCGATACGTGTAGTCATGATTTATACCTAAATTAGTTCGACAAAACGTACATTAGAATTCAAAAATTGTCAACAAAGTGACGGAACTAGTTGTCAGCTTGTGCGGAAAATAAACGTTGGCACATCTCAGCCAAGCTGAAATCGCGCGATTCGATTGATTCGCGCGATCATGTTAGGCTTACTGCTCAATCCAAATTAGGCCAACAGCCGTGCAAACCATCACTGCGAACGAAGCGAAAACGCGATTTGGCGAATTTTTAGATCTAGCGCAACGCGAGCCGGTGCGGGTGCTGCGGCATGATCGAGTCATTGGTGTGATGGTGAGCGCGCAAGACTTTGAGGAGATGCGCGTGTTTTACGCGAATCGCCTAGCGCAGACCCTGACGCAAAGTGCCCAGCAGGCGAACCTAAGCCAGACGCAGCTAGATGCGCTGCTGGCTGACGAAAGCTAAGCATGGCAAACGAGTCTCACCGTACAGGCGACACGGCAAGCGAATCAACGAAAAAGTTGAGTCGCTTTGTATGGCCAAGTCACCCAAAAGTTGTGGTGGATACCAATGTGCTGCTCAGCGCAGCACTATCGCCTACTGGCGCACCGGCTGCTTTACTTTCATGGCTTCTGGTCAACGCCCGCTTGGTGCTTAGCAAAGACACATTTAGCGAACTGCAAACGCGCATTTTCAAGCCTAAATTTGATCGCTATTTAAGTTTGGAAACCCGAAAGCGCATTTTGCATGATGTAAGCGCTGCGGCGCTTTGGATTGATGTGCCGAATGATCCGGTAGAGCAGCCATATTGCCGAGATCCAGATGATGACGCCTTCATCCATGCAGCGATTGCGGCGGATGCCTGTGAGATTGTGAGTGGTGATTTAGACTTGTTAGTGTTGGATCCAATCGGTGCGGTGCGAATCCTGACCCCGCGCTTGGCTTTGGATGCATTATGAGCTTTTTAATCATTGCCGACTGCCTTAGTCTCCAACGCCCCATTCGCCGTCGCATTATCCTGATTTTCCTTCAACCACAGCATCGAGCTGTGTACGCGGGTGTAGCCGCTGGGGTGATCATAGAAAAACACTTCTTCCCAATAGCCGGGTTTGATTTTGCGATAGGTTGACAGACGCATGGCGGCCATCGCAAAACCATGCGGCTCGCGGGCGGAATTTAAGCCGTAATTGTCCGCTTCTGCTTCGGCGTGGCGAATGATGGAATTGAGCAGCGGGGATGCGAACGCGGCAAAGACCGAAAAAATGGCGACAGCAAGCGGCAAACCGGCCGGGTCGCTGCGATCTTCAATATTTAGCCGTGCGCCAAATCGGCGCAATATTACGTTTGAGCTGCGATGCACGACATAAAAGCCTAGGCCAAAAATCAAGGTTAAATAGATCGTCAAACGCAAGGAATGATTGAGCACGTAATGCCCCATTTCGTGCCCCATCACGGCTTTGATTTCCGGCAACGACGTCTTATTCATCAAGTTGTCGTTGAGGCTAACTTGCGTGGTATTTAAAAATCCCGAGACGTTGGCGCTAATCCGTGTGGTTTGCTTGGAGGCGTCAAAATAGACCACTTTGGTGGTGGGTATTTGGTTTGCGCGTGCCAGGGAAAAAATCGCGTCTTTGGTTGCACCCGGTGGCAAGGGCTGATAGGTATTGAACAGCGGCGAGATGAATACGGGTGCAATCATGCCGAAAAACAGCGTCAGCACGAAGGTAAATCCGGCAGCGCGCACCCACCAAAACTCACCACCACTGCGCACTAGTTTGTAAATCAAGGAAATGACGACGGGCAAAATAATCAGTCCAACCATCAAGCTTTTGAGTTGGTCGCCAAACCATTCGCCATAGCTCTGCGTGGCAAGGCCATAGCTGTGCTCTCGGGCAAATTCCGCGTAGCTGGCCCAAGGTAGATTGAGCAAAAAGCCGACAATGACCCAAAGTGCGACGTAGACCATCGACACCAGAAACGGCTTCTTAAAAAATTTGCGCCCGACATCGCGCATACGTCGCGATAATCCGCTCAACAGCAAAATTGCCGCGACCGCCAAACCGTAAATCCCGCCGAAAAATCCTAGCCAGTAACCACCTTCAAAGTAGGCATCTGACTTGGCGCGTTGCTCTGGGGACAACAAATTTAAATAGGCCTCCGTCGCGGCATCCACATCAAAATTTGGCCCAGGTTTTGCGGCGTCTGGGATTTGCAGCCCGGGTGGCAAGTCGCGATTGAGCGGCGCCATGCCCTCAGTCGATTTATTCTCCTGGGCAAATGCCGCGCTAGAAATCATGAGCAGCGCGAACAGTGATAGCAAAAAGGCACGAACAAAGTGCATGGTGTGTCTCGATTTCTAATGGAAGCGGCGATCATGCACTTCAGGACAGATCAACGTCACGAAGTTTTGACATTTGCGCGTATGCGGCAAACGGTTCGATACGAACTACTTCAGTTTGACGAAATAATGTGTAGCTCCTAGCCTTGGCTGCATCGAATCGTTTAACGGCTGTTGCGCACCCATGTCCGAACTCAACGATCAAGTGCATAGCGTGCAGATGGCATACCCGCAAATTTGGTTTGCCTGTCATCGCGCGCACCGTGGCCGCAGCGATGGCGATGGCTTGACCGATCATGAAGCGGGCGTGCTGATGCATTTGGCGGCAATGCCGGAGCAAACGCCAACCGCCATTGCCAAACATTTGGGCGTTGGACGGTCGGCGCTGTCGGCGCAGTTAAAGCGTTTGCAAGCACTCGGACTAATCCAGCTTACCCCTGGCCAGGACGCGCGCGTGCGCAAGCTGACATTGACTGAAGAAGGCGTTGCACGGGCCTCGGCACGCTCGCCACTAGATGCGATGCGCGTGCGAGCGTTATTGCAGGCCCTGTCTAGTGAGCAACGTCTGGAAGCCGTGCGCGGTTTGCAACTTCTGGCGGCAGCAGCGCAGCAAATTCCCCAAACCGAAAAGGAAGCCGAGCATGGGACGTGAAGCGACTATCGAAGCGCAATTGGGCGACGCCCGGGGACTTTGCAAAGTACATTTGGAGGCGCAAGAACTCATCTTACGCGGCGCGATCAAGGCAAATCTGCAGATCGCGCAGCTCAGTGGTGAACATGTTCAAGCCAATGGCCTGCATGCCAGCACACCCCAAGGGGCACTTTGGCTGGGGCTGACTGAACGCGTGGCGCAAAGTTGGCTGGTGAAGCTGCGTGCGCCGCCAGCCACACTGGCTAGTAAGTTGGGCATCCGCGCCGAAATTCGCGTCGCGTTTTTGCAGCCCGACGAAGAAATTTCAGCGCTGGTTACAGCAAACAAGGCTGTGCTTGGTGCGCAGGCGCATGCGGATTTTTGGTTCGCATCACTCAATTCAGCGGCGGATTTATTTGATTTACTAGCGCAGCTACAGCGCACTCCGCTCGCCAAGAATCAAGCGCTTTGGGTTATTCGCTCAAAGGGCAAGGCTGCACTAATCAAAGAAACGATGGTGATGCAGGAACTGCGCGCCATTGGCTTAGTGCCGACGAAAACGGCGAGTGTGTCGGAATTGCGCACGGCGGATCGTTATTCGGTGCGGCAGGAAAACTAGGTTGTTGTGATGCCAAGTCAAGCTTTTAACTGTCTGCAACCTTTTCCTTCAATCTCAACTCTAACTCTGATTGAAGCGGAATTTTTCAATGAGCAATTCCGACTTTTGCTTCTGGCTGACGAATGATGGCATTGAATTTCAGTGGCGCGAGCGGGCAAATGCGGCGTCCAGAGCTGTATTGCATCCGACTTAAGCAAAGCGTAAATCTCGACTTCGCTGACGCAAACGCTTAAGGTGCTGCCCCCGGCTAAGCCTAGTGCAGCTAGTTAAGCGCCGAAACTATTGAATTGAATAGCGCGCCATGGCGAAAAAAGAAAAAGATACCGAAGACAAAGGCCGCATAGCCACGCACAAGCGTGCGCGTTTTGAGTTTTTTATTGACGAACGCTTCGAAGCGGGAATCGTGCTGCAGGGTTGGGAAGTCAAAGCGCTGCGGCAAGGACGCGTCGCCTTTAGCGAAAGTTATGTGCTGCTTAAAGACAACGAGGCATTCTTGTTTGGCTGTCAAATCACACCGTTAATTTCAGTCAACACGCATGTCGTGATTGACAAGCTGCGCACCCGCAAACTGCTGCTGCATCGTGATCAAATCGATAAACTGATTATTGCGGTCGAGCGCAAAGGCGCAACTGCGATTCCACTTTCGATGTTCTGGAAGAAAAACAAAGTCAAAGTCGAGATCGCGCTGGCACGCGGCAAACAGCTGCATGACAAGCGCGCCACCGAAAAAGAGCGCGACTGGCAGCGGGATAAACATCGTGTGCTGCGTGACCACAATAAATAAATATTAATATGGTCAGGAAATATTTGAAGTTTTCACTACAAAGAACCGTTCGCCCTGAGCTTGTCGAAGGGCAGAGCCGTACAGTTACTGACAAAGCCAGGAAGCACCACGAAGCCTGCTGCCACATGCTTCGACAGGCTCAGCACGAACGGTTTCCAGGGAGTTTGCTGCCTATTTTTGGAGTGATTTTTCAAGTGAAAATCAAACATGCCAACAATCTAAGACTGCAAACAGCATGAGCGCAAAGATTTTAGATGGCAAACGCATTGCGGATGAGTTGATTGCGCAACTGCGTCTGCGGGTGAAGGCGCGCTTACG
Organism: Rhodanobacteraceae bacterium; assembly: GCA_043750875.1. Taxonomy (GTDB): domain Bacteria; phylum Pseudomonadota; class Gammaproteobacteria; order Xanthomonadales; family SZUA-5; genus JANNYA01. The sequence goes on along the minus strand of JAYVAQ010000158.1, from coordinate 1,139 downwards.
CGCCGGACAACGCGTACCGGGCTTGGCGGTGATTTTGATCGGCGCTAATCCGGCCAGCCATGTCTACGTGAAAAATAAGCGCGCCGCCTGCGTGAAGGCCGGTTTCTATACGCGCGACTTCAATTTGCCCGCAAGTTTTAGTCAGAACGAATTGCTTAGCCTGATCGACACCCTCAACAGCGACCCGTCGATTCACGGGATTTTGGTGCAAATGCCATTGCCGCTGCATATCGATGCACGCGCAGTCATCGCCCGCATAGCGCCGAGCAAAGACGCCGATGGCTTCCACGCCGAAAATATCGGTAGGCTGGCACTGCGCGAGCCCGGCTTAAGACCCTGCACGCCCAAAGGCATCATGACTTTGCTAGCACACACCGACAAACCGGTGCGCGGCAGTGACGCTTTGGTAATCGGCGTCAGCAATCACGTCGGGCGCCCGATGGTGTTAGAACTAATGCTGGCGGGCGCCACTGTTACGGCCGCGCATCGCTTCACCAAAGATCTGCAAGGGCATATTGCGCGCGCCGATTTACTCGTCGTTGCCGCAGGCAAACCCGGCTTAGTGCCCGGGGAATGGATCAAGCAAGGCGCTGTCGTGATTGATGTAGGTATCAATCGCTTAAGCGATGGCAGCCTGCGTGGTGACGTTGATTTTGCCGCCGCCAGTGAACGCGCCAGTTGGATTACACCTGTACCCGGTGGCGTTGGGCCGATGACGGTCGCAACGCTGTTACAAAACACGCTCGAGGCTTGCGAAGCCTCTGTCTAGAGAGAAAATTATGCCCCTGACTTGCCAAAAATTGATCAGACTGACTGCAATCGCAGTGCTGGTAATTCTGAGTACTGCCTGTGGCGGCATTATGCGCAAGGTGCAAAATGGCGTCGCCGAGCAACTCACGCAAAGCGCACTCAATCATGACGACCCAGAAACCGTGGGTGCGGCGCTGCCAGCGTATTTGCTGCTGCTGGATGCCAGCGCGAATGCCCCCGACGCAGATGGGGAAAGCTTATGTTCGGCGGCGAAACTTTATGGCACCTATGCCGGTGCATTTGTCTCTGATGTGCCGCGTCAGCAACGGCTATCCGCACGCGCCTTACGCTACGGCGTGCGGGGTGCGTGCGTACTGGAGAAGTCCTTG
>JAYVAQ010000157.1:0-2392 GCA_043750875.1 Rhodanobacteraceae bacterium | reverse complement strand
TAAGCCGGGTTCTGTCGTGGGCAACCATTCCTCTAGGCCTTACGTCACCGTAAGGCTCAAGCAACCTACCCGAAGGCAACGCGGGCCGCGCCAATGCCTTCCTATTTGGTCTTGCTCCAAGTGGGGTTTGCCTAGCCGCAGCCTGTTACCAGGTGCGCGGTGCGCTCTTACCGCACCGTTTCACCATCACCACGCCAGCTTTCGCTGCGTTCGGCTGTCTCTCTCTGTTGCACTTTCCGTCGGCTCACGCCGCCCAGGGGTTACCTGGCACTTTGCCCTATGGAGCCCGGACTTTCCTCGGTATCTTGCAGCCGATAACGCGATTGCCCAGCGGACTCGGGGCGAACTTAGCACATGCAAATGAACCTGAACCCGGACTCTTGTTGGCTGCTTTCAAATGATTGCAAGGGATGGGGGTGGCGGCGGTGGCGGTGGTGCAGGCGGAGTCGGCGGAATCGGTGCCGCAGGTGGTTTAGGTGGTTCTGGAGGCATTGGCGGAATAGGCGGCATGGGTGGGATAGGAGGCATTGTCCCCTCAGGCACCAACACACTTAACGTGCGGGGTGCTTTTTGGCGCATCACCGCAACGGCTACAGTTTTGCCTTGAGCTGCGCCAAATTGGGTAAAAACATCTTCCGGAGTTGTGGTCGCAACATCGCCCACGCGCAAGATCACATCGCCCGCTAACAGTGGCGCATAGCCTTCCACCGTAAGCGCTAGCACGCCGGTGGTGGTGCCAAAATAATTTCCCAGCTCAGGATTTATTTTGCTCAAGTCAAGATCAGAATTTTGCGAAATGCCTTGGCCATTATTGCGAATAATTTTAATTCGCCGATGCGCACCGGCACCGTCATGGCCTTCTAATTCCGTGGTTTCAATTTCTAATCGTTTAAGTGCAGCGTTTAACTCTGGGGTGTTTTTGAGCTGTGCCAATGCCCGCAATTCGGCAAGTTCTCCAGCATGTGCACCCAACATCAGTACGCGCGGTTGCTGAGTCGCTTTTGCGGTAAGTGCCAGTGCTTGAGCGCCGCGTTTAAGGCCGAGGGCTACTGTATCGCCTACTTTAAGCGTGCCAATGCTTGACCGTGCAACTTCGACACTGGTGTTTGGTGCCAACGCTTTACCACGCACTGAAACAATTTGATCACCAGCGCGCAAGCCAGCTTGCTCTGCGCCCGAGCCTGGTGTGACCGCGCTGATAAATACTCCGCTATCACGAGCACTCAAAACGATGCCCAAAGCCGCGCGTTCGTGCATCGCATGCACACTGTCGCCCGAGATATTAAAACTAAAGGCACTGCCGTCACCCTGTGCTCGCAATTCAGTCGCGAGCGCTGCCATGCGTTCGCCGAGTTGTTTCATTTCCGCCTGTATCGCTTTTGAATCACGTTTTGTCGCGGCTGCGGACGTGGTCGCGGTCGCCGCTGTGTCGGCATTTGCCGTGAGCGCAAGCGCGATCAAAGCGGGAAGTAGCGCGCGCACTAAATGTTGCTTAATCATGAGCTTTCCTCTGTTTTGTATGGGACTGTGTTTAAGCTTCGCAAAACCGCTTTTGACGGATCACGTTGCGCCTGGTTGGTCGGTGGCATTGCGTTTAGTCGATAACAAACAGCGCTTGGCGGTAATCGCCATTTTCAACCGCGCTCAGCACGGCTACGCGCTCGCGCCAGAGCGCGCGTTGTTGGTCGATTGCTGATCCTGAATTGCTCGCCATGACTTCGGCTAAATCCGTGTCTAGCGTCGCCAAACTAAGTTCTGCCTGCTTGCGGCCGTAGAGTTGGCTAAAACTTGCGCTGGCTTGACCAAGGTCCCGTAAGCCCGCTTCCAAATGCTGTGAAACGACCATCAGTTGGGCAATTTCTGCGCTTGCCTCTGGGTTTATTGTCGTCCCAGCTGGCATATTTGGCGCGGCAATTGCGACAAGTACTTCTGACGGCTGTGATGGCCGCAACAGTATGGCACTCACACCGAAAATAAAGCTTGCCGCTACTGCGAAAAGCAGGTGCTTCTTGTATCTTCGCAAAATTGGTCGTGCCGGCAAATTTGCTGGTTGGGTTTCTGCCAATTCGCGCTTTGAAGCTAAGGCGCGCAACACATTTTCCAATCGATCGTGGCTAGGCACTAATGTCGGTAAGGCAGACAATGCCCGCCGTAATGAATCGTCTTCAGGAAACGCTGTCGAAGCTAAAAGCTTATTTTCCAAGTCGAATTTATTCATGATGCTTTGCTCAAATGTGTTTCTGGTTGCGTCAATAGACCGCGCATCTGGCTAAGCCCACGCGCGAGTTGTGATTTAGAAAAACTGACCGATTGCCCAAATAGTTCGGCAATCTCGCTGTGTTGATAGCCTTCGACGTGGTGCAACCAAAGCACGGTACGGGTGCGATTGCTT
>JAYVAQ010000156.1:0-2430 GCA_043750875.1 Rhodanobacteraceae bacterium | reverse complement strand
TCGCAAGCGCACAATGCGTTGGCAGTTCAGCGCCTTGGCGAATTCCTGCAGCAACATTTCGCCGACAAAACTTAAATCCCCAGGCCCACCTTCGTCCAGCAAATTAGTATGGCGTAGGCCAATATAGCCACAGGGGTTAATGCGCGAGAACGGCTCCAGATCCATGCAGACATTTAGCGCAAGCCCGTGAAAACTGGCGCCGCGTCGGATTCGCAAACCCAGCGCCATAATTTTCTGGCCGGCCACGTAAACACCTGGCGCGCCCGCTTTTAGTTCGGCGCCAATACAAAAGCTGTGTAGCAGCTTCAACGTAGCGGTTTCAATCAAATCGACCAGTGCACGCACGCCCAAACCCCGGCGGCGAAGATCAATTAGTGGATAGGCCATCAGCTGGCCTGGCCCGTGATAAGTCACTTGCCCGCCGCGATCCACCGGCACGACGGGAATATCGCCCGGGCTCAGCACGTGCTCCAGTTTGCCCGCTTGCCCGAGCGTGTAGACTGGTTCGTGCTCGGTCAGCCAGAGCTCATCGGGCGTGTTTTCATCACGGGTATCGGTAAAGTGCTGCATCGCGCGCCAAACCGGTAAATACGGGGTAAGCCCAAGCTTACGTACGCCCAACACGCCGGACTCGGATGTGTTCGACGTGTCTTGTCCCAATGAACTCCCTAACTCATTCAAATCACTTGGCATGCGTCAGCGAAACTCAGGCGTGGGCTACGCGGAAATAAACCTGCAACATCGCCATAACCGATATTGATCAGAAAATTGGACTTGATCGTGGTGCCTGCAAAAAACTCCGCATCCACCTGTGCTTGATCAAAACCGCTCATCGGCCCGCAATCCAAACCCAACGCGCGTGCCGCGAACATTAAATAGGCGGCTTGCAAGCTGGAATTGCGAAATGCGGTGGCATCAATCAGTGCTTGATTGCCAACAAACCAACTTTTTGCATCCGCGTGCGGAAACAACTGCGGCAGCCGCTCATAAAACGCTTGGTCACTACCGACGATCACCGTCACCGGCGCGCTCATGGTTTTGTCCACATTCGAGGCCAAAAGGGTGGGCTTGAGCCTCGCTTTGGCGGCCGCACTTTGCACAAACACGAAACGCGCGGGTGAACAATTCGCGCTGGTCGGGCCCATTTTGGCAAGCTCGTACAAGCGCTCCAGCATACCGCTGTCCAGCGCGCGCGGCAGCCAAGCATTGTGGGTACGGGCTTGGGTAAACAACAAATTTAAGGCAGCATCGTCCAGCATGATTTCCATTCTCACTTATTGGTTGCACCACGTGGCGTCTTCGCAGTTTTGCGAGGCCGGCAAACGCAGTGCTGGGTGCGCAGGATACGCCGATGCGCACGGACTGCGCCAATGACGATTGCACGCTGCTGGATTTTGACCGACGGAGCCGCCGGTAATATCAAACAAGCCCGCGTGCTCGCGGCTGGCCTGGGTTTGCGTGGTGATGAATATGTAGTCACGTTAAATATGCTGGATCGCGCCTTGGCACCGCGATTTCGCAGAGCAAACTTTGCCGAGTTAAAGCTCATGCCCAAGCCGGAATTATCGGATTGCGATTTCGCGATTGGCTGCGGCCGGGCTGGCGCGGTTGCACTGGATGCGCTCAAACGCGCGCGCCCAAGCGTGCGCACCATGCAAATTCTGGCACCGCGCTGCGATCCCGCGCGCTTCGATGCGATTGTGTGCCCGGCGCACGATCGTTTAAGCGCACCAAATGTCTATTCGATGATTGGCGCGCTCAATGAAGTGGATGATGCTTGGCTAGCGGCCGGGCGGGCTGCTGCTGTGCAAGTAGGAAGTGCAAACTCCTTACTATTGGTGGGCGCACCAACGCGCAATGCGCCTTACAGCGTGGCGCAATTGGCGCAATTGCTGCAAAAACTGGAACCCAGCAATCTATGCATTAGCGCCTCGCGCCGCACCCCTCCCGAATTTTTAGCGCTGATACGCACCTCCGGTGCGCAGGTTTGGACGGGTGCGGTGGACGGCGCAAACCCATATCAAGCATGGCTCAGCAGCGCTGCCAAAATCATCATCACACCTGATTCAGTCAATATGATCAGCGAGGCCTGCGCGACGTATGTGCAAGTCGAGGTGGCGTTTAGCGATGCTGCGCGCGGCAAAATTGCGCTGTTTTTGCAGAGTTTGGCTAGTCGGCTGGATACGAATCAGGCAGATATTTCGCCACTCAGGGCGAGTTGGGCGGTTATTGAGCGATTGCGGGTGAAGTTTTTGGGTTGAGGGCTGAAGCTTAAACTATCGGATAACGCCGATTATTTATCTTGAAATTATGCAGTTATCCGCATATATTGCGCAATGAAAATCGTCCAATGGCTTGGCAGCAGTCGATCAGATCTTCGAGCGTTCCCGGACGCTGTTCAAAGCGAAGTCGGCCTTCAGTTGTTCTACC
>JAYVAQ010000155.1:0-2966 GCA_043750875.1 Rhodanobacteraceae bacterium | reverse complement strand
CGCCGAATCGCTTGGACTCACTAGCGACTATTTGGCGCAACTGCTAACAGAAAAAAATGGTCAAGCGCTTGAGTTTGAACAAAAAATTAAGCGCGGAGGGCTGGAGGCGGCGCTTTGCAAAATTGAAACGCTTTACACCCTTGGCATGGCCGGTAACAGTACGTGCGGGACTCTTTGGCTCGAATTCTTTGGGGGTGAGACTTGGGCGCACTAACTCGAAAACAGGAGGCATTTTGTCAGGCGATGCTGAAAAGCAAAAGCGCCAGCGAAGCCTACCGTGTGGCCTATGACGCGGGCCGCATGAATCCGGCAACGGTACACAGGGCAGCGCACGACGTACTAGAAAACCCCAAGATTGCCGCAAGATTGGCCGAGCTACGCGCACCGGCTGCAGAACTCGCACAGATAACCCTAGGCGCGCACCTGGACGCCTTAAAAACCGTTCGTGACGCGGCGGTAGTGGCTGGGCAGTTTGGCGCGGCAGTATCGGCAGAAGTTGCGCGCGGTAAGGCGTGCGGCCTGTACATGGTCAAAGTAGAAGCGGCGGCCAAGATCAACTTAGGGCCCAATTGGGCCCAATTGATCGGGGAAAAGATCGAGGATGACGATTAGGCAACCAGGGCGAAGCGATAGGCGCGCGCGCTTGAAGTAGCGCTATAGTTCGCCGGAAGGTAAGTGCCAATTGAAAACGCCATACCGTAGGCGGTGATGCGGATTGTTCTTTGAGGGATACAGTGTGAAATATCTTATCGGATTATTATTAATCATTGGGTTAGTGGCCTGCGGGCCTGCAAAACTGGACACGACAACTAACGAAACCGCCGAAGCATCAATGAAGCAAATTATGGAAGGCGCATCGACGGAACAAAAAGCCCAATTGCAGGGGGCTTTTGTACATGCGGCAGGCAAGGCCGTTTTTTCTGGAAAGGGTACGCAACCAAGCGTGATGGTCGCACAATTCAACGGCATGAATGCCGAGCAAATCATTGCGGCCTACCAAGCCGAAGTGGCAAAAATGGCGGCTGAGCAAGCAGCAAAACTAGCGGAGCAAGTGCGCACCGTTGAAGTCAAACTTGCCGAACTCCGGGCGCAGCAGTCAGCACGTATCCAAGCATTGGAGTCGTTGACAAAAGTTAAGGTTGAAAACCTAAGCCTTCAGAAAACGCCAGACAGGTTTATGTCCCGCAGATATCTTGAAGCCAACTTGAGCAATGCACTTGATGAAACGCTGACTGGGATAAAAATCAATTTTAGAATAATCACATCGGGACGTGATGTTCCTTGGAACGAGGATAAGGCGACATTCTTAATCGACGGTGGGTTGCAAAAGAACGAAAGCAGAAAGGATGTTGCCTATGGCAGTGATATGTACGGCTTTATTTTGGCGGCAAAGGCAATGAAAGAGCATCCAGAGGCCGTTTTGGAATGGGCGGTTGTTGATGTTTATGGCGTAAACAAAAATTCGATACTGCCCGTTGATGTGAGCAATGACATTAAACAGCTCGAAAAGAATTTAAGCGAATTGAAAAAGCAGTAATTTAGGCGCACAACCTAACTTTTGCGTACGCCCCACATAGGGCCTGCCAGGATGCCTTGACCCTTCGAGCGCGATTCGTCGCCTCGTTTTTGTGTGCGTCATACAAACGAAAGATTTGGCGCGGGGGGCGTAAAAAGCTAGACGCGTTTGCCTTTCCCGATTCGTAGCCAGCTTTTTGCGCAGGCTCGCAGTTGAAGTTTTTTTGTTTTGGCACGTCGCAGCACTGCACAAACAGGGGTAACTATTCGGGGTAACATATTTTACTAAGTCAAAATATCGTGTTAATTCATATGGTTACAAGTGCGTTTGATAGCCCTCGCCTCCACCACCTCAACAAGTAGAAAAGACCAAAACGGCCGGTATGCAGAAAAGCTACCGGCCTTTTTGTTTTGGGGCTTTTGGTATCCAGAGTTGTGGACTTCAGCACCACACGCGTCGCCGCGAAAAAGGTGGTTTTTGGCTCTGAGAACGGCGTTTCTCTGAGGTTTTCTGGGGCGGGGCAAAAAGCTAGTCCACAACTCAAAAGCCTAAATAGTGTTTTAATTCAATGACTTATTAGCGCGCGTTTTAGTGTCGGTTGGATTTGATGATTGGTAGGCGATTCAACTGTAATGCTGCCTACGTCATGAGCGGACTTAAACTTGAAGTGCAACAGCACCATCCAGCATGTCTTTCACGTAACTAAACTGATCCTCGTCCTGAAACAGCACATTGCGTTGCCGCATTTCCGCCTTGGACTTGCTCCATTGCAATTCCATAACTGCTGATGCGGTGTTGGAAACAATGAACGAGCGTAAATGAACATTGCGATCACCTAATCGGGTTTCAATTTCCCTGATGGTTTCGTGGAAGTGGATTTTCGGGTCGTCCCAGGCAAGATTTCGCATGCCTTTTGGGTCAACGAAAATCACATATTGCTGATCGCCATCGACAAGCCAGAGGATAAAGTCCGGGTGAAAATTGCCAGCTTCGAAGAAACCTACACCACGGCCTCGACTAAGATTGCGCAATAAATACAGCTCGCGTGTTTTGAAATAGCTCGTATTGCCGTCGTAGTACTTGCGTAAATCTTCTACGAACTGGGCTTCACCGCGATTGAGCGGTGCGGGGCTAATGTCAATAATTTTCTTGGATAGAAACAGCAACGGCTGGTAAAGCGATTGCCCGAACCAAAGCGTTTTGATCCCGTTGAACTCGAATGGCTTTAGTTCGCCACGCAGAATCGCGTCCTTCAGCTCCGTTAGTTTTGCCACCACCTCGACTTCAGATTGCTCAATCAAAATCCGATAGTTACCTTGTTCGTCCGCGTCGCCGTTGTCTTGCAAGAAATTCGGATCTGTTTTATCTAAATCGCGGTACTCCAAATGCGGCAATTCCCATTCGCGTTTACTGTAGGAGTAGTAGCGCTCGGTGTATTTTTTCAATAACG